>NZ_JACJRS010000111.1 GCF_014697375.1 Phormidium sp. FACHB-1136 | reverse complement strand
GAGCCAACTTTGATTCAATCCCATCCCAACTACCAGACCCTCCTGAACTACGGGGTTATCGCCGCATAGACTGGGATCACAGCCTCCTAAATCTGTCCGGAGTGTTGGCTGGGAAAAGGTGCAAGCGTCGCTAGAGATGGCGCGATCTTCCCCACGGGGATACACATCGCAGCGGGCGGTGGTGGTGTCGGCTTTGGCGGGGGCAACAGCCAAAAGAGCCGCGATAGCTGCCCCAGAAGCCAGTGAAAAGAGTTGTTTTTTCATGGTTATTTCGACAGGGTTATTCCTAAAAGTGGAAGCCGTTACTGAGGAGATTGATCCCCCCATTTTCTAGCAGTCAATGTTTCTCTTTGTACCCCCCTTAGTAAGGGGGGCAGGGGGGATCTGCTCTACTACAAAGAACCTTCGTTGGCCATGCTGTAAAAGTAGTTGTAAAACTCCGTACCCGTCGCCACGTTGATGATCACAACCCGACTGGTGCCCTTGTCGTACATTACCCGCACGCGGCCATCTTCGCCCACAAAGGCATTGCCCGATGTGCGATAGAGCATTCCATCAAAGGAGAACTCGCCCTCGGTGATGTAGGCGGCGATTTGGTCGTTGTCAATTTGCGACATGTTGGTGCGAGGCGTTGCAGAGGAGGGGCGGGAACCCTGAGAAGTGCTACCGGATCCGCTATTCGATGTAGAGCCTCGGTTCGCTTCGGTAAAGGTGTAGTTGTAGAACTGGGTGCCCGTTGAGGCATTGACGACTAGCACGTTGCCCGTGTCGCGGTTGTAGCTAATCTGAACACCGCTGGTGGTTAGGGTATAAAAATTGCCGTAGCTGCGGTGCATAATGCCGTGAACCCGAAATTCGCCATCGGTAATATCAATGGCAATTTGATTAGGGTCGCGCTGGGGGGTCATGTAGGTGCGTTCTGGCGCACTAGATTGAGCCAGAAGAATCGGGGCTGTGGTGGATGATTCGGCGGCGGTGGGGAGGCTAGTTGCGCCCAGAAGTAAGGCTGTCGCCAGAAAAAGAGTTTGAGGTTTCATGGTCAATCTCACAAAGGAATGAATGTCGAAATAGCGGTGTAGGGTGGCAGGCCGATGATGTTGAAGGTGGGCGGTGCCCACCCTACGGGCTAATGCCGTGAATTGGGGGAATAAATCAGTCGGTGGTGGCTAATTTACAGCGCCCCATCGCTGGGGAAAATGATGAAGTCGCTGCGAATCCAGCCAATGGCCCCAGACCCCAAAAACTGCACCCGACACCAGTTCAGGTCACTACCAGCGGTGTCGCGGTCTTGCACACATTCCAAAATGTTGACTTGGTCTCCCGCTAGGCCATAGCCCACCGCACGAGAGCGAGCGGTCGCCTCACTACGTAGGTTAATCTGCGACCCCCGATCATGGGCTACCAGGGTGCCAACGCGAGTGCCCCCTGTCCCTTGGCTGACTGGCCCAGTGCCGTAGGAGGTGTTGCTGTCCCAATAGACCCAGAGGTGGGAGCCATCGGAAAACTCAAAAATGGTGCCCGCATTGCCGAGACCACTCTGCCGATACACGGCCTGACCATGCTGATCACGAAAATTCCCTGGCTGATTGCCCACCGGATCAAAGTCGTAACGAGCGCCGTTGCTTTGCAGTTGAATGCCGATGTGTCCCTGCCGCTGGGAAAAGGTGCAGTTGCTCGATAGATAGGCGTAGTCTTCGCCAGGGGCGTACAGATCGCAGTGGGCTGGAGTGGTATCAGCCTTGGCCGCTAGACCAACACCTAAGGTCGCAAAAGAGGTGATCGCAGACAGTAAAACCGTTTGAATTCTCATGTTCCAACAAAACCCTTAAAACAAATCAAGGCCAAGGTGATGGTAGTTTTCAATCCAGAGGAAGATGGGCAAGGAGATCCAGCCCCTTGCTATCAGAAGAGTTCCGTTGCAAGGTATACCTTGCCAATCAAGGAATCCTTGCATTACCTAGGAAATATCGCATTAAATGTTAATTTCAAATCAACAAAGCGATTGATATGACCTATCCTCAGTCAGATCTTCTAGGCAAAACCCATGCATTGAATGCATTCAATAACAACTCTGGGGTGGAGTATACCAGCCAATTCCAAAACCGTACAACCCATCTTAAGACCCGCTTAATAACCCTCTTTCAGTTAAGCTATCCACGTTAAAAGTAGAACGAGGTAGTCGTAGAGCATTTCGATGCAATGCCTTTATTCTCAAGTAGATAAGCCCTTTTCATCCCATCTATGTCACAGAACTCGGAATCCTATCCATGAGATAAGCCTTAAACACAAACTTCTTAAATCGCTAACTAATTGCATTCACCAAGTCAGTCAGTTAAGCGCTGATTCAGTCAGTTAAGCCCTAGATTTTTGTGAGTCGTATTTCCCAGGCAAAGCGTCATTGGCGGTGTAGAGTACACACTATGAACTCCGACGAACGGCCCATTGCAAGACGCAGGCGTGGGGTGGTGTTGACCACCCTGGGGTTAGAGCGTTTGCAAGGGGTCATTACCCAGCTTGCCGCCCAGCACAATCAAGGTCTCACCTACAGTGCCGAAGCCTTGGGTAGCCTGACGGGGGTTTCTCCCTCCACCATTCGGCGGCTGCGGGCGGCCAAGGCAGGCATTGATCAACGCAGTTTGCAGCAAATTTTTAGTGCCCTCGCCCTAGACCTGACGGACAACGATTTTCGGTGGGTGGATCGCCCCGATGCCGAGCTAGCCGCCGAGGAGCTGGCTCAGCCCCCCTCATCCGTTGCGGCCTACCGCTACCCCAGCGGGCCAATTCCTCTGGCCTCGCCGCTATACATCCTACGAGCGCCCATCGAGCAACGGGCCTTTCAAGAAATCACCCAACCGGGCTGCGTAGTGCGCATCAAAGCGCCGCCTCAGTTTGGCAAAAGTTCGCTGCTGCTGCGGATTATCCACCAAGCCCAGCAGTTAGGCTACGCCACCGCCCTGATGGATTTCCAGCAGTTGGATGCCGCCATCCTCAGCGATGGGGATCGGCTATTGCAATGGTTTAGCGCCACCCTGGCCCTCAAGCTCGGTGTGGAGGCCGACCCCACCGCCGCCTGGAACACCATCGTCGGCAGTCAGCTCAGCGCCACGCTGTTTGTGCGGGAGCAGGTTCTTCGCACCGTGAACCGTCCTGTTTTGCTGGCGATCAACGACCTAGGCCGCCTGTTCGAGTACCCCGCCACCGCCCAGGGATTTCTGCCGCTGCTGCGTTCGTGGTACGAAGAAGCCAGCCACGACGACCTCTGGCAGCACCTGCGCCTGGTGGTCACCTATTCCACCGATAGCTACCTGCCGCTGGATATTAACTATTCCCCCTTCAACATTGGCCTGCCCCTGGCGCTGCCAGAGTTTACGGCGGCCCAGGTGCTAGAACTAGCGGGACTGTATGGGCTGGGCTGGGGCGATCACGAAGCCCAGCAACTCATGGCGCTGGTAGGCGGGCATCCCTCCCTGGTTCATGAATCCATCTACCACCTTAGCCAGGATTCCATGGGACTGGAATCGCTCTTACAAACCGCCTGCACCCCCCAAGGCATCTACCAAGGCCACTTGCAAAAGCTGTTGGCGGAGGTGAACTCGCCCCAATGGGCTGAACCGCTACGAGCCTTGGTTATGGGTGAGGAGGCCATTTCCCTAGATCCCCTGCTGGCCTACCAACTGGAAGGTATCGGCCTGATCAAAGGTTCTGCCGAGGGCTGGCAGATTAGCCGCGACCTCTACCGTCAATACCTGCGGCAAAGGCTGTCGGTTGACTAGGTTCAGTAGATCACAAAGCCCCCGCAGCCCTTACCCCCAACCCCTCTCCCACAAGGAGAGGGGAGCCGGAAACGGTCTTCAAAGTCCCTCCCCAAAAGGGAGAGGGATTTAGGGTGAGGGCTGGATCGTGGCAAAAGAGACCGTTTGTGATCTACTGACCCTATCTGGGGAGCGCTGTTGAGGCAGAATCTCGGCTTTTAGGTGGCCATTGGCTTAGCTTTGAAGACGGGGCAGGATTTGAACAAACTTGCGAATTCCCTCTAAGATTTTAGAAATACTTGTGTTGCTAAAGTCCTACCTCCCATGTCTTCCCCCGCCTCCTCCGTCCCGACCTCCGCAACAGCGACCAATCCCCTGCTGACCTTAGATTACTTACCCGCCCTAGAAGCGCTGGGGGATGAGTATTACGACGTGGTGGAAGCGGCGGATTTTCCCTCTCATCAACTGCGCTTTCGCAACGACGACCTAGTGCGGCATCTGGGGCTAGATCCAGCGGCGGTAAGCGATGACCACTTTATCCAAGCCTTTGGCAAATTTGAGGGCCGAGAACCCCTGCTGGCCCTGCGCTACCACGGCTACCAGTTTGGCCAATACAACCCCTTTTTGGGCGATGGGCGCGGCTTTCTCTACGGTCAGGTGCGAGGGGTAGATCGCGAACTCTACGACTTTGGCACCAAGGGATCCGGCACCACCCCCTACTCGCGGGGCGGCGATGGACGGCTGACCCTAAAGGGCGGTGTGCGGGAAGTGCTGGCCTCGGAGGCGCTCCATGCCCTGGGGGTGACCACATCCCGTACCTTTAGTCTGGTGGAAACCGGGGAAGCCCTGTGGCGCGGCGATGAACCCTCTCCCACCCGATCTTCGGTGATGGTGCGGTTTAGCCGTTCCCACATTCGCTTTGGCACCTTCGAGCGGCTGGAATACCATCAGCGGCCCGACCTGATCGCCAAGTTGCTAGAGCATGTGATTGATGTTTACTACCCAGCGGTGCGCCTGTTCACCGACCCCCAGGAGCGGTTTGTGCGGTTCTATGACGAACTGGTGGAGCGGGTGGCGCAATTGGTGGCCCAGTGGATGTCTGTCGGCTTTTGCCATGGGGTGCTCAACACCGACAACATGTCCATCACTGGGGAAAGCTTCGACTACGGCCCCTACGCCTTCATGGACAAGTTCGACCGCCGCTTCACCGCCGCCTACTTCGACCACGGGGGCCGCTACAGCTACGGCAACCAGCCGATCATCTGCCAGATGAACCTGAAGGCGCTGCAAAAGCCCCTACAACTGGTGATGCCCGAAGCCGAAATGGATGCGGCCCTAGCCCAATACAAAGATCGCTACCAGCACCACTACCAAGGGCTGATGCTGCGGAAACTAGGCTTTGGGGCCGATCAGGTTGATGATCTGTTAACGGACGACCTTGCCACCACCCTGGTCAACCAAACCCAGGAACTTCTAGCCGCCGTAGAGGTGGGCTATCACGAGTTTTTCCTAGGGCTGACCCAGCAGTTTTCTCCCCAGTGGCGGACAGAACCCGATCACATCTTTGCCACCACCCTGCAAGCCTCCGACCCCGAAGCGGCGGAACGGCTCCAGCTTTGGCGGCAGTGGTACCATCAAGCCCTGCAATCCGTCCCAGAATCCGCCCTGGAAGACATTCAGCAAACCCTGCGGAAGACAAACCCCGAAACCGTGCTGCTGCGGCCCGAAATTGAAGCCATCTGGGAACCCATCACCGTTGAGGACGACTGGCAACCGTTCTATGACCTACTGCAACGGGTACAGCAACCCTTTACCGCCTAGCGTGATGCCCCCTTGCGCCGATGGCATCCTTGTCTTCTAGGGCTGAATTCGTTACTGTGTCAGGGCATAGGCCCGTTCGTCTATCTCCGACCATGAGCTATCCCCCTACGCCCCAGATTACGGCCACCTGGGTTCGACAGATTGAGGAAGTGCCGCAAGCCGCCTGGGATGCCCTGGCCCTGCCCCTGGCCACCCCCTTTTTGGAATGGGACTGGCTCCACAATATGGAGCGTTCGGGCAGTGCGGTGGCTAATGCGGGGTGGCAGCCCTGTCACCTCACGCTATGGCGGGGCAAAACCCTGGTGGGGGCTGCGCCGATGTACCTCAAGGGCCACAGCTACGGCGAGTTTGTGTTCGACCACCAGTGGGCGGATCTGGCGGATCGACTGGGGGTGAACTACTACCCGAAATTGCTGGGCATGTCGCCCTTTACTCCGGCGGAGGGCTATCGATTTTTGATCGCCCCCGATGAGGACGAGGCCGTGATTACACGGGCTATGGTGGAGGCCATCGACGGCTTCTGCGTTCGCAACGATATTTCCGGCTGTCATTTCCTCTATGTCGATCCGGCGTGGCGGGAACGGATGACGGCTTTGGGCTTTTCCCAGTGGCTGCACCACAGCTACATTTGGCAAAACCAGGGATTTCAAGACTTTGGCGACTACCTCAACATCTTCAACGCCAACCAGCGGCGCAACATTAAGCGAGAGCGCAAGTCTGTAACCACGGCGGGGCTGCGGATGGAGGCCATTGCCGGAGAGGCCATTACCCACGCCCTTTGCGACCGCATGTACGACTACTATGCCGACACCTGCGATAAGTTTGGCTGGTGGGGTAGCAAGTATCTCACCCGCAAATTTTTTAACCTCATCCACCACAACTATCGTCACCGCATGGTGCTGTTTGCGGCCTTTGGCGAAGACGACCATGACCCCGTCGGCATGTCCTTTTGCCTCACCAAAGGGGATCGGCTCTACGGTCGCTACTGGGGATCTAAGGCGGATCTCAACCATCTTCATTTCAATGCCTGCTACTACGCCCCCATTGAGTGGGGCATTGCCAACGGCATTCAAATCTTTGACCCCGGCGCGGGGGGACGCCACAAAAAACGACGCGGCTTCCCGGCCACTCCAAACCACAGTCTGCACCGCTTCTATGAACCTCGCCTCCAAACGCTCCTGGTGCGCTACATCCAAGAAGTGAACGGCCTAGAACAGCGAGAAATGGACGCCATCAACGCCGATCTGCCCCTAAAAGGGCGATAGGGCAGCAGATCCCCCTTACCTCAGATCCCCCTTACTAAGGGGGCGGGGGGATCCCTCAACGGTTGCATAGGCCCGGTGAGGGATCCTGTCCCAGGATGAGGAACAGACAAGCTAGAATAGAAAGCCTACTCTATTCAGCCTAAATCGCCTTCATGTCTAGCTCTAACGTTGTTTCGGCCAATTCCGTTGATGCGGCCACCCTCCAAGCCCTGGATGACAAGCTCTCAAAGCGCTACATTGAGCTCGATCCACAGGGGTATTTTTTAATTTATCTGGACGAAGCGCAAGGTTTAATCTGCGCCAAACACTTCACGAATACCATCAATGAAAAGGGGCTAGCCTGCGATCCAGAAACCGGGAAACCCTTGCCCGTGCGTGGCCCCGTTGAGCGCGTCCCCACCCATATTTACACCGGACGCACCGCCAAGGAACTGTGTATCGCCATCTTTGAAAACCCAGATCGCCCTTGCCCCATTGGCTACCTCGACCATGCTGCCTACCTGGGGCGCGAGTTCATGCGGGCCGAACGGGCTCTCGTAGAGGGTAGTCCCTACGTTCAGGATTAAAGCGTAACGAACCATGTCTAATTCGTTGCGGTCTAATAATCTGTGCAACGTTTCTGGGCTGGGGGTTCCGTCTAGGGGAACTTGCTGATACAACGGGTACACCAGTCATCTTCGGCGGGGGGTCTTGCCATGGTCAAGTCTTCGCTCAACCCGTTTCAGCAGCGGCGTCAGGGGGCCGATCCCGCCGACCACACGGCTCAATTAGCCTTGGCCATCGCCGATGAGGTCTACCTGCGATCCCTCTTGACCGACAGCCTGCCCACCCTGGCTCAACCCTACGAAATTGGTACGATTTCGGTGCAGGTGGGGGTGCCCCTGCGGGATCATCCCCAGTACAGCATCGATGGCGTCCTCACCTTCGAGCATATTCACTGCGTGTTGGCGGGTTCGGGGCCAGAGGTGCCGCCCCTGCCGGAGTTTCAGACCCATACGGAATACCAGTCCGTTACCCACTGCCATTCCGACCTCAGCACCCTGGCCGAAAATGTGGCCCCCTCCGAGGCGGTGAATCTCTTGGCGCGGGCCGGATTTGACGCTGACCACATTCGCCAAATTTTGCAGCTTCCGTCCCAGGCGTGGCACCATTCCT
Source organism: Phormidium sp. FACHB-1136 (assembly GCF_014697375.1). Lineage (GTDB taxonomy): Bacteria > Cyanobacteriota > Cyanobacteriia > Phormidesmidales > Phormidesmidaceae > Nodosilinea. Next base: position 9,542 of record NZ_JACJRS010000111.1, on the reverse strand, counting down.
GGTGGTATGCCCTTGGCCCAGAGGGCGTGTTGACCGTGCCCTTCCAGCGCCATATCCGCAGCCGCTGCTTTGCCGATGGCACCTTCACCCTGCAATTCAAGGACGACTATGCCCAGGATCGGCCCCATGGGTTCCGCAGCCAGTCCCAGAACGTTCCGGTGATGGTGCACCAGGACAGCCTCAGCTTTGGCGAAAACCTCACCCGCCTCAACCGCGCCCGCCGAGAACTGAATGTCTCCCAAGCCTTGCTGATTGCCACCGACCTCAGCGAACTAGAAATTGAAGGCTACCTTCGCCAAAACGTCAGCCTCAGCAACCAGCGGCACTTACAAAGACCCCTCACCGCCCACTGTCGCCTCTGCCACCGAGACCTTTGTCCCCTCCATGGGGTAGATTCTTCCCCGGTGATGGCCTGCCGATCCTTCCTCCCGGCGGAAGCGGTGGTTTAACGGTTCACCATCCACAGCCAGAGCAGTGGCTATACAGAGGTTCTGGGCAACGAGAAATCAAGGATCATAGGTTTAGGAACCAAGGCTAATCGCCTGATTGACGCCCGTCGCAGGGAAATGGCTGAAGATGCCAAGGCATCCATCGCCGCCTTCCATACAGGTGAGCTACAGCCCCAGTCAGCGACAACTATTCTTGCCGAACTGCGAAGATAGTCAATGGCTGTCTTGGTCGGTCAGCTTAGCGTGGGCTGAAAGCCGACTACATGACTTAACTCATCGCATAATAGATCGATTCCATTTAGGGATGCCCCGCTCGTGCTCACCCCCTCCATTTACAAAGTTGGCGGCTGCCTCCAGGCCGAGGCCAGTACCTATGTGGTGCGACAGGCCGATGAGGATCTGCTGGCGGCGTTGGCTGCCAGGGAGTTTTGCTATGTGTTTAGCGCTCGGCAGATGGGCAAATCCTCCCTGCTGGTGCGGGCCAAGGCTCAGATTCAGCGGGACGGGGGCCGCTGTGCCTACCTGGATATGACTCGCCTGGGCAGCAACGGCCTCACCCAGGCCCAGTGGTATACGGGGGTGGGGGTGAGTTTGCTGCAAAGCCTGAATTTGCTGGGGCAGACGGATTTCTTGGCCTGGTGGCAGGCGCGGGAAAGCCTCCCCCTGGTGCAGCGCCTCAATCAGTTGATGGATGAGGTGGTGCTGCCCGCCACGGCGGATGATCCGGTCTATATCTTCATCGACGAAATCGACGGGCTGCTGAGCCTCGACTTTTCCACCGACGACTTTTTTGCCTGGATGCGGTCGTGCTACAACCTACGCGCCCACGACCTGCGCTACCGTCGCCTCACCTTTGCCCTGTTTGGCGTGGCCACCCCCGCCGACCTGATCGCCGACAAGCAGCGCACCCCCTTCAACATTGGCCAAGCGATTTCCCTGGAGGGCTTTACCCTGGCCGAAAATGCGCCCCTGCAACGGGGGCTAGAGGGGCTGGTAGATTGCCCCCAGGCGGTGCTGAAGGCCATTTTGGATTGGACGGGGGGCCAGCCCTTTTTAACCCAAAAGCTCTGCCAGATTACGGCCAAAAATGCCCAGCTATCGGAGACGGTGCCCCTGGTGCTTTCCCCTGGCATGGCTGATTTTTGGGTGGAGGGGCTGGTAAAAACGGCGCTGCTGGATCATTGGGAAGCCCAGGATGAGCCGATTCACCTGCGTACCATCCGCGACCATTTGTTTTGGCATCAAACCCGTACCGCCCGAATTTTGGGCCTGTATCAACAACTGCTGGAAGGGGAAACGGTGCCCTCCGACGATAGCCGCGAACAGAGCGATCTGCTGCTGTCGGGGCTGGTGGTGCGGCGGGGTAACCATCTAGCGATTAAAAACCGCATCTACCGAGAGGTCTTCACCCTCGACTGGGTGAGCCGCCAACTGCATCGGCTGCGTCCCTACGCCAGCGCCCTGGAGGGGTGGGTGGCCTCGGATCGCCAGGATGCCACCTACCTGCTCCAGGGCCAAATCCTGCTGGAGGCCGAAGCCTGGGCGCGGGACAAGAGCCTCAGCGATGTGGATTACCAGTTCCTTGCCGCCAGCCAGGATGCCGAACGCCAGCGCATTCAGCAACAGCTCAGCGCCAAGGCCGAGAGTGAGCGGTTTTTTCGGCAACTGGCGGAAGCGGTGCCCCAGATGGTGTGGATTGTGGAACCGGATGGCACTCTGTCCTACACCAATCGCCAGGGAAGCGATTTTTCGGGGATTGCCCAGGACGGATTGCAGGGAATTGAGCGCCTAGAGGTGATTCACCCAGAGGATCGGCAAACCAGTCTAACGGCCTGGGAGCAGGCCTTTGCCACGGGCAACCCCTACGAAGTGGAGCTACGCCTGCAAGATGCCAACGGCCAGTACCGCTGGTTTTTGAACCGGGCTGTGCCCATTCGCGATGGGGCGGGGCAGGTGGTGAAGTGGTTTGGCACCAGTACCGATCTCGATGAGATCAAACGCAGCGAAGCGGCCAAGCGCCTGAAGGAACGGTTTCGGCTCCAGCGGTGGCTGTTGGGGGCGGTGAGTGCGGGGTTGGCCATCGCCACGGGCCTGGGTCTCTACGCCTTTGCCCAGCGTCACCAGGCCACCCTGCGGGAAATTGAGGCCATCGCTAGCCTCTCCGAAGCCCAGTTTGCCTCTGGCAACCGCCTGGATGCCCTGGTGACGGCCCTCCAGGCCCAAACCCGGCTCGATAAGCTGCGGTGGGTGCCCGACGAACTGGCGGCCTTGAGTGATCGCGAACTGCTCCGTGCCACCTTTCAAGCGTTGGAATGGAACCGCTTTGATGGCCACCTGGGCCGCGTGCGTGGCCTAGCGGTCAACCCCAGGGGCGACCGGATCGCCGCCACCTACCAAAAAGAGGCCACCCTCCTCTGGGGCATGGATGGCACCCTGATCGCCCGTCTTCCCGGTGCCGCCCGCGATGCCGCTTTTAGCCCCGATGGCCACACCCTAGCCACCGCTGGCGATGACGGCACCGTCTATCTCTGGGATCGAGAGGGCCAGCCTGTGGCCGCTCTGAAGGGCCACCAAAAAGCCGTCAAGGCCGTTGCCTTTAGCCCCGTTTGTCCTACGGACAGGCTATGCCAACACGGAGCGTCTCCAGAGGAGAATGGCCAGATCTTAGCCTCCGCAGGCAGTGATTACACGATCAAGCTCTGGAGCCGGGAGGGGCAGCTTATTCGCACCCTAACCGGGCATCGCGGCACCATTTGGAACCTGGCCTTTAGCCCCGACGGGCAGCAACTAGCCTCCGCCAGCGACGACAACACCGTCATGGTGTGGAATCTCGATGGCACCCCCCTGCGCAGATTGCAGAACCCCGTCCCTTCCACCGAAGGCGAAAACCGACTGCAAAGCGTGGCCTTTAGCCCCGATGGCCAAACCCTGGTGGCAGGAGACTCCTACGGCAATATCCTCTGGTGGAACGCTGACGGTACGCTGCGAACCGTGACCTCCGAGCATCGCAAGATGGTCGGTCGCCTCGTCTTCAGCCCCGACGGCCAAACCCTGGCCTCCGGCAGTTGGGATGACACCATCAAACTCTGGAACCGCGATGGCACCGTCCTCCGCACCATGACGGCCCACCCCAGCGGTACCCTAGCCCTAGCCTTTAGCCCAGACGGTCAGCGGTTGATCTCTGGTGGCGAAGACGATCTGGTGCGGATCTGGCAGCTTGATTCCCTGATGCTCACCACCCTGCGGGGCCATCGCGCCTCGGTGTGGGATGTGGGGATCTCCCCAGACGGCGAATCCATCGTGTCCTCCAGCGCCGACGGTACGATCAAATTCTGGAATCGAGAGGGGCAACTTCGGCGCACCCTCCCCCTCGATCAAGGGGAAATTTGGGCGGTGGAGATCAGCCCCGACCAGCAAACCCTCGCCGCCGTTAGCAATGCTGGCATCCTCAACCTCTGGAGTATGGACGGCACCCCCTTAAACACCATCAACGCCCACAGCGATACCGCCTTTGATGTTGCCTTTAGCCCAGACAATCGCGAAATCGCCACCGTCGGCTGGGATGGCCAGATCAAGCTCTGGCGACCCGATGGCACCTTGATACAGTCTTTGCAAAGACGCTCAGATAATGATGGATTGCAAGGTGCCAACTCACCAGCGGCCAATTCACCCCAGGATTCCCTAAAAAACCGCCTAAATGCTGTTGTCTTTAGCCCAGACGGCCAGTGGCTAGCGGTGGCGGGTCTAGATGAAGTCATTCACCTCTGGCGGCGCAATGAAACCGGAACCTTTACCCCGCAGCCCCATCAGGTGATCGTAGGCCACAGCGACACCATTTGGGATGTGGCCTTTAGCCCAGACAGCACCCTGATCGCCAGCGCCAGCGAAGACATGACCCTCAAACTCTGGTCGCTGGAGGGCACCCTAATTCGCACCTTTGAGGGACATACCGACCGCGTCAACGCCGTTACTTTCATTCCCCCCAGCTCCGGCCTACCCGCCGACTGGGGCACCGTCATCGCCTCCGCCAGTTGGGATAAATCCCTCAAACTCTGGTCGTTAGATGGCACTCTGCGCCTCACCCTCGAAGGCCACGAAGAACGCGCCCTAGACGTGAATTTTCACCCCGCCACCGTCACCCACGGCCCCCTACTCGCCTCCGCTGGCCTCGACAATGGAGTCATTCTCTGGTCCCTAGATCGCATTTTGGAACGCGATCAGGTACTTCGCTACGGGTGCCAATGGGTGCGCGAGTACCTGCAAACCAATCCGCAGACGTTCCCCAGGGCGATATGCCAACCAAATATTTGAGGCCCAACAGAGGGCGCTGCGTCGTAGGTCATAATTGCCCTTGTGTGGAGTTATGTTCATTTCTGGTGTGTGGAGGGAAAAGAAGAAAGGGCGTATCCTGCTGGATGAAGTAAACCACCAGCAAAGGAATACACCATATCGAGACCTACCAGGTCAAGTATCCCGAGGCCACCCGGTGTCTCGCCAGAGACCGGGATATCCTGCTGACCTTCTTAGACTTCCCGGCAGAGCATTGGCCGCGTATCCGCACCTCACCGCCGTGATTGAGGGCGTGCCGTTCAAAGATGGATGTCGGGTTGATGACAACACTGATGTGACCCAGGTGCAGGATGCCGCCTAGCTTCTAGCCATACACCAGATTTGACTATATCTCCCAGCAGGGTCAAGGCCATGATGAGAGCGAGGGCTTTCACGATGGCGCTGGGCCTTGTACTCAGCGGTGCGTTCCAGGGTGGCCTGCCATGGATAGCCCAACGCGGTCGGGTCTGAGGGGTTAGCGCGTTGGGGCCGACCGGGGGTGCGCTGGGCGACCACCGAAACCAGGGCCACCTGAGTCAGAGTGTAGCCGGAGAGCGAGTCCTGAAAGCGTAGAAGCGCATCCATGGCATCGGGTTTTCAGGCAAAGAACGGGCTACAGAGAGGTTACATCGCTGAGGGACTTTAGTTTGGTGGAGTGTCCTGGGGTGGGGTTACCGCTGCGTTGCTGGAACGCTGTGCCCCAAATTCCAGCGATTGCAGAGCTTGGGAAACATCCAGCCCAGTGCCTTGCTTAAGCTGCTCCAGGAAGGCCGCCATTTTGGTGGCGTTGGTGCCGCCGCTGGCATCGATTACCGTGATTTTCTCCACGTTCACCTGGGGGACGGTATCCACCAGATTAGACAGCAGGGATTCCAGCTTTTGGAACAGGAAGATTTCCCTGGCGTTGTCTCCGGCGGCTTGCCAGGTGGTGGCCAGGGCGCGTAGACCTTCGGCGCGGGCGCGTCCGTCTTCAATAATGCTGGCGGCATCGCCCTTGGCTTCGGCTTGGGCCTGTTGGCAGGCGGCGGCGGCGGGGGCAATCACATCGGCCTGGAGTTGTTGCTCCACTTGGTTGCGGCGTTCCCGCTGTACGGCCAGGGCGGCTTCGGTGCGGGCCACCTCGGCGGCGATTTCCGATTCCGCTTCGGAAATGGCGGCTTGGCGCTGGCTGAGGGCGTTTTGCAGGCGGCGGTCGGCATCGGCGCGGGTGGTGGCCATTTTGGCTTCAATTTGGCGCAGGGAGGTGCGGCGCAGGTTTTCCGAGGCTTGCAGGGCAGATTGGGCCTTGGCTTCGGCCTCGGCAATGCGGGCATCGCGCAGCAGTTCGGCCCGTTGTTTGCGGCCAATGGAGTTGAGGTAGCCCACGTCGTCGGAGATGTTTTGGATTTGCAGGTTGTCCAAAATCAGCCCTAGTTGGGCCAAGTCGTCGTCGGCCTCGTCCAGCAGGTTACGTACAAAGGCCATTTTGTCCTCGTTCACCTGTTCTGGGGTGAGGCTGGCCAATACGCCGCGCAGGTTGCCCTCCAGGGTTTCGCGGGCAATTTTCTCGACTTCTTCTCGACTTTTGCCCAGCAGCCGTTCAATGGCGTTGTGGATGGCGGGTTCTTCCCCAGCAATTTTGATGTTGGCCACGCCGTCCACATTCAGCGGAATACCGCCCTTGGAGTAGGCATTGGTCACCCGCAGCTCGATGATCATGTTGGTCAGTTCCATGCGGAAGGTCTTTTCCAACAGGGGTTTGCGAATACTGCTGCCGCCCTTCACCAAGCGATAGCCCACCCGTCGCCCATCGCTGACAGTGCGCCGATCTCCGGCAAAAATCAGCACCTCACTGGGCTGGCAGATGTAGTACAGGTTGCGAATGATCAGAATCAGGCTGCCCGTGGCCCCAAACATGACGACCAGCAGGGAAAAAATCAGGCCCATTGGTTTTCCTCCAGGAATTGGCTATTTGTTACTGGCTACTGGCTACTGGCTACTGGCTACTGGCTACTCGTCCCTGGCAGGGGTTGAGTCGTCGGGGGATGGCGTTATCGCGAATGGATCGGTTGGGGGTGGCGTTGTTGGCGATTGAGTCACTGGGGCCGGGGTGATTTGGGAACGGGTCGGCGCTGGGGCAGAATCCGCGTTGCGGGTGAGGGGAATCCCCAAAATAGACTCGGACTGGTGGAGGAACTGTTTCACCATTTCGGGGTAGGCATTCAGCAGAGAAGCCATGGCCTTACCGTCGCCATTGTCGATCACATTCACATGGCCGAGGTGTAAACGGCTGGGAATACGTCCGGCCTCCTGAAGCACCATTTCCAACTGCTGTACTAGAAACAGTTCCGAGGCATCGACCCCGGTGTCTTGCCACACCCGCACCAGCAGTTCGCTGGCCTGGGCCGAGGCTTTGGCGTTTTCCTCCAAAATGGCTGAGGCACCCCGCGCCTGAAATTCCTGGGCACGACGCTGGGCCTGGGCGGGCAGCACCTTTTCCACCTCCAATCGGGCCTGCTCCAGTTGGGCACGAATGGCTTGCAGTTCCCGTTGGGCTCTGGCCTTGGCTTCTTCGGCGGCGGCCTGGGTGCGTTCTTCCTCAATGCGGGCCTGCTTTTCCACCTCGGCGGTGATGCGGCGCAGTTCGTTTTCCTTTTCCTGGATGGCCGTCAACGATTGGGTTTGGGCGACTTCGGCTTCTCTGCCGCTGTCGGCTTCAATCTGTTCGGCCTCAGCCACGGCGTTGGATTCGGCAATTTCCGCATCCCTCACCACCGTGGCAATTTGTCGCCGCCCGATGGAATTGAGGTAGTCCACCTGATCCGCCACGCTCTGGATTTTGAGGGTATCCAGGTGCAGCCCCATTTTGGCGAGGTCGTTACGCACATCGCTGGCAATGCGTTCGGCAAACTCCAGCCGATCTTCGTTGAGTTGTTCTGGGGTCAGCGTCGCCACCACGCCGCGCAGGTTGCCCTCCAGGGTTTCCCGCGCCACCCGCGCAATTTCCTCCCGGCCTCGGCCCAAAAAGCGCTCAATGGCGTTGCCCACCAGGGTTTCATCGCGGGCAATTTTGACGTTGGCAATGGCCTGAATATCCAGGGGCGTTCCCCCCTTAGAGTAGGCGTTGGTCACCTCAATGGGCACGGGCATGGTGGTCAAATCCATCATCCGCACCGTTTCCAAAATCGGCACCCGAAACGTGCGCCCGCCGTAGATCACCCGATAGCCCATCACCTGGCCATCGGCCCGACGATACTTGCGACCCGAAATAATCAAAATCTTGTTGGGGTCGCAAATTTGCACCAGGGCATTCACCCCCCAAATGGTGATCAGGATGGCAAAAATCAACACCGCAATCACGCCGCCACCTAAGGCTCGCCCCCCCGACTGCGCCACAATTGGCCCCGTCGGCCCCAGCGGCAACGTCTCCGCCACTGCCACCGTTTCTAATCGATTCATCCCATCTGCCATAACCAACCTCTCCTAGCAATTCCTAGAATTGGTGCATTGCTTTGCGTTGGCGCTAGCCTCGCCTTGGCGTTATGCACCCTACACCGACTCCCGATTCCCGACTCCCGACTCCCGACTCCCAATTCCCTAATCCCCCACTCCCTCCGCCGAGGCCACCCACAGCTTGCCGTGTTCCATGCCCACCACCAGCACCGATTCACCCACGGCAAAGGCGCGTTCTTCCTGGGTGATGGCAAAATAGCTGACGGTGGAATCGCCCAGATTGAGCGCCACCTTGCCGCGACTGGCTTGGTCAAAGGGAATTTCTACTTGCCCCACCTGGCCGATTAAAGCCTCCGGCTTCACCATACTGCTGATGGGTTGGCGACTGAGGGAACGCAGCACCGCCGCCGCCACCCAACCACAGAAAATCCCCATGGCCAGGGCGATCAGGGCTGTCAGCCAGGGGGCTAGATCCGGTCGAACTAGGGTGATCAGCAGCCCCGTGAGGCCGAAAAAGCAGAGGAAAAACGTCCAAAACCGCAGACTCAGCAGCGGCAACCACCAGCGGGAGCGCAGGGCCGTCAGGGTTTGATCGATCTGGGTGCCCACGTCAATGTCGTCTAGGTCGGCGGGGGCAGGAGCATCCACATCCAGGTCAAAATCAGCGTCGATATCGACCCCATCGAGGCCACCAATGGCCGCCATCAGGACAAAAATACCCCCGACGATGAAGCTCAGACCGTAGATCGCCATGGCCAACCGTTCTCCCTCAGCAACGTCCCTTCACACAAAAGGGACTCTGTTGCTAGGGTACTCGCGCCCCTTAGCTCAGCGCTCGGTTTTGTTACCAATTAGAACGTCCAGTTAGGGGCAGGGTTTCCCTGCCCACATTGGGGATAACGCCCCAGGATTGGGCCTCCAACCGAGGACACAGGGATCAGTCGTCCTCAAGAGATAGGTCGATCTGAGGAGATCGGTCGGTTTATGAACAAAGCGCTTTACAAACCGTTACAGTTCGGTTAAGGTAGTGACATACATACCTCGCTACCCCTTGCGGGAAGCAAACCTTGTAAACCTGCACTCATTTTTAATCATGACCACGACCCTTCAACGGCAACAATCTGCCTCCCTGTGGGAGCAGTTCTGTCAGTGGGTGACCAGCACCGAAAACCGCCTGTACATTGGCTGGTTCGGCGTGCTGATGATCCCCACTCTCCTCGCTGCGACCGCTTGCTACGTCATCGCCTTCGTTGCTGCTCCTCCTGTGGACATCGACGGCATCCGTGAGCCTGTGGCTGGCTCCCTGATGTACGGCAACAACATCATCTCCGG
>NZ_JACJRS010000110.1 GCF_014697375.1 Phormidium sp. FACHB-1136 | reverse complement strand
AGTCAAGCGATGAACCCATTCATTCGCCTGGGCCTGACTGATGCCAAAGAGAAACCCCTGCACCGCTTGGGTCGGATAGAGCCGAAAATACACCAGAATGAACAGCAACTTGTCTTCCAGATCCCTCAAGTGGGCTTTGCGTCCGGCTCCCATCGCCCGTTTACGCCCCTCACGCTGGAAGGTCGCTTCAACAAAGGCGTCCCAGGCGGCAGTAAAACTTGGCAGCAACGCCTCAAACTCTTGCCCCGTCAGTCCGGTCAAACGGCATAGCATCCGAGACTTCGTCCGCAACTCGGCATAGGTCATTTTCATGGGTTCTACCTGGTCGCTGTTCCTGCTATTGACTCTACTCACTCAATTTCCGATAAGGTTTAATGGCTTCGACGGCGCTTGACCAGACCCAACACGCCATAGGCCAGCAAGCCCAAGAGCGGGCTGGGGGCAGGCACAGCTTGAACCCCGGCTTTCCCAACTTTGTGATCCAAAAGATAAACTTGGGTCGGTTCGTTAAACTGTCGGGCATAGGTAGCCCTGAAATTCAATACGAGGAATTCTTCCAACCCGCCAAAGCCTTGATCAACATTTAACGACTGAATGGTGATGTTGTCTTGGTTGCCAGCTAGCCACAATTGAAATAGGTTCGTCTCAATGCTGTCCTCACCCGGTGTCTCAAGCACCGCTAGCAAATTCAACTCATCCAATAGGGTTGGTGGCTGGGTGGCGGTGATCCCCAACAGTGTCAGACCTAATCCGCCGAGCGCAAAAGCCGATTCTACGCTGTCATTCTCGATTGAGGTTGCCAGCAGGAGAGACCCGCTGATGTTGAAGCTGAAGATTGCATCGGTATCGATATCGAAAATGCCACGTACAGAGGCTTTACTGGCGGCCAAGCCAACATAATTGAGGCCACTCCCACCCGTAAAGCTTTCAATTTCATTGAAGACCAAGGATCCTGGAATATCGAAAATCGCTAAGGCGTCACTAAAAGCCACGGCTGACCCGCCTGATGAAATCACCAAGGTATCGGTCTCAGCATTGGTTAGGGTCGTGGTCGGGGATTGAGAAAAGTTGGTCAGTTCTAAAAAGCTATAGACCGTCGAAAATGTAGCTGCCGAGACTGATGTAGCTAGGGTCAAGGTTGTTGTGACCGTAGATACCACCACCACTGGCCAAGACCGTACAGAGGTTAGTATAGACATAGTTCTTTGCTAAAGATTGAGAACTTTACTGGGTAACAGATACCAGGCCCAGGGTGATGGTGCCCTAGGCTCCAGGGGCGTGAACGGGAGCGCTTGTGTTCCATCCCTCTGGGGTGTTGTGGAGCGACTGGGCCAACCCAGGTGCAGAAGCGCGGTTGAAGTGCCTAAGGCGATGGGGCAAGACGCGCCCCTAAACGGGCTAACGACTTCGCTTGCCACCAGGATGCCCCGTGTAAATACGGATTTAATCAAGTCGCAATAAAGAAAAACAAGCATTTTGTAAAGATTCAATGTGTCTCTGCACCTTGGGATCAAGGGATAAATCAGACTTCTCAATCTTTATTTACTTGCGATCCAGCGCATGTTCCCTTAGATTAAAGGCATATTCTCCGAAAATCTGCCCGCTGAGGTGACGTCAGCGCTAGTCCGTATTTTTTCTTAGGCCGTGCCTTCCCTGCCTAAGGCTTGACAAACCGATCTCTAGCCGCCATGGCTATTGCCGATGATGGGGCAGGGATATCGATACGAATGCCTGCCTAGTACAAACTGATCGGGGTCATCCTAGGGGATGGGGGATCCCCATTGACCCCATCGACGGGTTCTATCCGTTAGTCGGGCTCGAGTGATATGGCGGTTCTCCCCTTGATGAGGTACATCTACAGCCTAAGAACAAGGGGCTTAAGCCCCTTGCCCGTGTCACATCTTACTGAAATCCGCTATAGGGACTTGGTTGAATGATTCCTCGATGTTGAGGGATGGCAATTTGGCACCCAATCCAAGATTTGTTTGCCTGAGAATTGATGTCAATGTGATATATCTTACGAGTATATTTCAATGATTTCACCCCAAGTACTTAATCCATTTGCAGATTCTTCTATTGCAGAGGTGCCCTCTGCAAAGCAGCTTTTTGAAGAAATACTATTAGCATCAGGTGTTGATTCACAGACGATTTCTGTGGAATCCAAGGATTTTAGTTCTGTTACTTTCCAGCTAGGAGATCTTTTATTTGAATCCGATGATTTGTCGCAGCCAAAACTATTACCCTCAAGTTTTTACCTAGTGGCTAGCGGTCGAGTAAGGCTATTGAGTTGGGCTACCAGTAAGCATCGAGAGGTGACGATTCAGTCGCTGCATACGGGCCAATGGTTTGGTGCGGATACGTTACTGGTTCCATTTCCTAAGATGCCTTACCGAGTGATTGCTGGTAGTGCTGGAACAGTATACAAACTCCCTACGGCTACCTTGGCTCAGTGGCTTAAAGATTATCCGGCACTAGGTCATTATTTGGCGGATCAAACCACGTTTTATCAACGGGTAGCTTTTCTCCGGTGCGTCAGCGATATCCAGGACTGGCCTGGAACTAAAATTAGAGCCTTGGCAGAGCAAACTATCGAGTATGCCATTTCAGCCGAAACGGCCCTAGATAATCGTTTCAAAGATAAGCCTGGAGTCTTTTGGTTGCGGTCGGGCGATATCCAAAGCCTGACAGGTCAGCCCCCTGCCATGGGGCAACGCTGGATGGGAGGACAGGAACACCCTGAAGGTTGGCACGCCTCGACAGATGCGACGCTGTATTACTTACCAGCGGAGGTCTGCACCCATCTAGACATCGATCCGCCGTTGGCTACGGCCCATGCGTCCCCAGAGTCGGATACTCACATTCCCCATGCTGGCTTAGCCGCCCAATCCCAACTTTCAGACTTACCTGTCAAGCCCCCAACCATTCCGTCTCCAGATGCCAAGCCACCGTTGCAAGGGCCATTGAGAAATCCCCCTGCGGTGATTTTTCCTAAGCCGTTACATCGGCAAGTGTTGGATCGGATGCATCGGTTTCCTTGGATTGAGCAACAGAGTTCTTCGGACTGTGGAGCGGCCTGCTTGGCGATGGTTTCTCGCTATTGGGGAACGCGGTTGCCCATTCATCGTTTGCGCGATCAAGCAAACGTGGGACGGGCTGGTGCTTCCTTAAAAGGGTTAGCCCGCGCCGCAGAAAATATCGGGTTTCAGGCTCGGCCTGTACGGGCCAGTTTAGGCCGTATGGCCCCCCAGCGGAACCCATGGATTGCGCACTGGCAGGGCGACCATTACGTGGTGGTCTATGCGATCAATAGCCGCACCGTCACCCTTGCGGATCCAGCCGTTGGTAAGCGACGGATATCCCGGTCAGATTTCCAGACCCACTGGACAGGCTATGGACTGTTATTAGAGCCTACGGATCGATTGAGAAACATCGAGGTGAAGCAGGCCTCTCTGGAACGATATCTCGGTCTGCTGCTGCCCTATAAGTCTCTGATAGTTCAAATCATTCTGATTTCTCTGCTCATTCAGCTATTTAGTTTGGTGACACCCCTATTTACTCAGATCATTCTCGACCGAGTGGTCGTACAGAAAAGTACATCAACGCTCAATGCCTTTGCCATTGGATTACTGATGTTCAGTGTCTGGGGCATCATCATGGGAACCGTGCGGGGTTATCTTCTGGCTCACTTTTCTATGCGTCTAGACTTAACCATGGTTAGCGGATTTATTCGCCATGCCATTTCCCTGCCGCTCAAGTTCTATGAGTCTCGACGAGTGGGAGACATCTTAACCCGTGTGCAGGAAAATCAGAAGATCCAGCGCTTCTTGATCGGTCAAGTTATGTTGGCTTGGCTCAGTTTTTTGACAGGCTTTGTCTATTTGGGGCTCATGCTCCATTACAACCGTCAGCTCACCTTGATGGTGCTAGCCTTGGTGCCCCCCATCATTATTATCACGCTGGTATCAACGCCCTTTCTGCGCCGCATTTCTAGGGAAGTATTTAAGGAAGCGGCAAACCAGAGCTCAAACCTGGTCGAAATGATGAGTGGTATTGCGGCAATTAAATCAGCGGCTGTAGAGCAGGAGGTACGCTGGCGCTGGGAAGATTCCCTCACCCGGCTAAATAACGTCTCCTTCAACGGACAAAAGTTTGGCCTTGGCTTGGGGGCCATTAACGGGGCCGTTAACACCCTAGGCAGTACAGCATTACTGTGGCTAGGAGCCACGATGGTCATTCAAGACCAACTCACAATTGGTCAGTTTGTGGCGTTTAACATGATGATTGGCTATGTGCTAGATCCAGTCGTTGCCTTGGCCAACCTGTGGGACGAACTTCAGGAAATCTTTATCTCCATTGAACGCCTCAATGACGTGTTTGAAGCTGAACCCGAAGAATCGCTGGGTCAGCCCATGCTGATTTTGCCGCCTGCTCGCGGTGAAGTAATCTTCGATGCGGTGACTTTCCGATACGACGAAGATGCCGAACATAACACCCTTGAAAATCTATCGTTTCGGGTTGACCCTGGACAAACCCTCGCCATTGTTGGCCGTAGCGGATCGGGCAAAACAACGCTAGTAAAGTTGATTGAAGGCTTATACCACCCCAGTCGGGGACGGGTGTTCATTGATGGCCACGATCTGCGCCATGTGTCTCCCTATTCCCTACGATCACAGTTGGGGGTTGTTCCCCAGGAGTGCTTCCTGTTTTCTGGCACTATTCTGGAGAACATTACGCTGTACCGCCAAGATGTCACCCTGGATCAAGCGGTAGAAGCCGCTAAGCTAGCAGAGGCTCACGCGTTTATTCAAGCGCTTCCCCTGGGCTATAACACCAAGGTCGGCGAGCGAGGATCGACACTTTCGGGGGGGCAGCGACAGCGCATTGCCATTGCCCGAGCTTTGCTGGGCAACCCCCGCATTTTAGTGCTAGACGAAGCCACCAGTTCTCTCGATACAGAATCGGAACGACGCTTTCAGCGCAACCTGACCCAAATTACTCGGGAGCGCACTACGTTTATCATTGCCCACCGACTCTCCACGGTTCATAACGCTGACAGCATTCTCGTGCTAGATCGAGGCATTCTAGTCGAGCAAGGCACCCATGACCAATTAATGGCGCTCAAGGGCTTGTATCACAGTCTGGCTCAGCAGCAGCTAGATATTTAGGGGAAAGTTTTCAAATTGTGGCCCTAGGCGGCTATTCAAGGGCTGCGACCCAGGGCCACACCTCCTTGGCGCGATCTCTGTCTGTCTATGTAACCTGAGTTCGGGATAAGCCAAAGGCTTCAATCGCTAGAAACCCGCTTCTGGCAACGACGCTGGCCCTCACCCTAAATCCCTCTCCCCAAGGGATAGGGACTTTGAAACTCTAGCTCCCCCTCTCCCCGTAGGAGAGGGGGCTGGGGGGTGAGGGCTTCCGGGGCATCGAACCACTGAGCTTAACCCGAACTGAGGTTATTGTAGAGGCAACCTAGAGTGCAACCGAAATTCAACCAAAATGGATCCAAGAGGAGACGCTAAACCTTATGAAGGCGTTTCTTTTTGTTTCCGTAGATACACTTATTGCCATTTTGGCACCCTTTCCCTTGGCCAGACTACTACACTGCGTCTAGATCAACGTGCACCGATTCCAAACAGTCTCCTTCGCTAGAGAGGTGAGCCTTAGGGCGGTTCCTGGCTTGTGTTCCTTTTTTATTGAGTTTTCATAGCTTGTTCTAGCCATTAAATAAGGCCGGAAAGACTAAATATCCGGACATTTTTCCCAATGTGTCCCTACTTTGCTGGCTCTTGTCTCTATTTCGCTGAGTTTAGCCGTTAAGGCTAACTTTTGCCTTGCTCGTGTTCGGAAGAGCCTGATGACTCCCTCCGACTAAGGATGTCGTTCAGCATTGATGAAGGTCAAAGCGCGATGACGAAAACACCAGAGTTTGCTGATGTTTATAGACGGGCAACACAATCTTCTCAACTCCATTCACCTCCACCCCATTCAACCACAGCTAGCCGACCTGCATTTAGCCCGTTAATGGCTGAGGCTGTGGTTGGCGGCGTTGAAACAGGACAACCGGTTGGGCCTTCAGTGGCTGCGACTGTTCATGGGGATCGCGTTGCAATCTGGAGTGATTCTTTGCAGTCCCTGCTAGAGCAACCCCCTGCGGCCCTTCCGCAATACCTGGTTGTGGGAGGGATAATTTTTACAAGCATTATGGGGACTTGGGCGTGGTTTGGCACCGTGGAAGAGGTGAGCATCGCCCAAGGGCAACTTGCCCCCCAGGGCGAAGTGTTCAAGGTGCAGCCTCCCATATCTGGTGAGGTTATTGCCATTCATGTCAATGAGGGAGACCCTGTAGTCCAGGGCCAAGTGATTGCAAGGCTCGATGATCGTTTGCTTGATCAGGAAATTCAGCGCTTGACCTATAGCTTGGAGGCGAGTCAGGAAAAGTTATCCCAGACTCAAACCTTAATTGGACAAACTCAACTGAGTTTGAATACAGTGAAGTCCATCGCGAGTGCCGACATTGCGGCGCGTCAGTCTTCCATTGCTCAGGAGCAGGTGGCGATGTCCACTAGCGCACGCCTCTTAGATCAACTTAATGTTGATCGAACAGCTCAGATGGAACGACTGGATCAGCTATCCGATTTGGTTAATCAGGGTGCATTATCACGCGATCACCTTTTTCAGCTAGAACAGGCTCTGCGTGATCGGGATCGGTCGATCACTGAAACTCAAGGCCAAGCCGAGCAGTCTAACTCCACCCTAGATCGCCTTGAGGCCGAACTGAGCCAAACTCAGGCGCTCGCTCAACGAAACGAACTAGACGCCATTAAGCAGCTTCAGCAACTCCAAATCGAGGCGACCAACCTACAGGCCACTATTCGCGAAACGCAGGCATTGCTTGAACGCAGTCAGACTGAGATCAGCCAAACTACCCTGACGGCTCCCGTCAGCGGAATCGTTTCAGCCCTTACCATTGCCAATATAGGGGAAGTCATCCAGACCGGACAAACCCTAGCCGAAATTGCGCCCAGCACGGCTCCCCTCATCTTGTCTGCTCTACTACCGAACGAAAAGGCGGGCCTAGTAGAAGCGGGTATGCCCGTGAATATCAAACTTGATGCCTTTCCGTATCAAGACTACGGCATTGTGTCCGGTTCTGTGCTGTCGATATCACCTGATACCAGTTCCCATGAGCAAATGGGAATGGTCTACCAGGTTGAAGTGATGTTAGACATTAAAGCGATCAACCACGAAGGCAACGTAGTACCGTTGCGTGCCGGACAAACCGCCACAGCAGAAATTATTGTGAGACGTCGCCGCATTATGAGTCTTGTTCTAGATCCAATTCGCAAACTTCAAAAAGGTAACTTAAGCATTTAGTAGGTTCTGTAGAGAAATTAGCACAATTTAATATCAATTAGATCAACCATTGTCGCCCCAGATATTGCCCCCATAGATGGAGATAAGACAACATGATTTCTCGATTTAATAACCCCATGAATCGCACGATGACCGAGGAACAGTTCTGCCAGGTGGTCGATGCGATTCTCAATGGTAAATATTCCTGGGCCTGTCTTCTTATTCTTCAGTTTGCTGGCTATAACCCGCTGCACTATATTCCCTATCGTACCTACAATCGTCTGATGAAGGAGAATAGCCCAGCCAAACAAAGGCGATCATCTCAGGAACGAGACTCCCCTGGAGAATCGCTAGCGGTTACTAATCTACCTCATTTACAGGCTCTAGAAGATTGTTCTCATCAAGTTAAGGGTGGCTTTTCAGGCTCTAGAGATAACTATTTCATTAGTCTGAAACGCTACTTTTTTGGATAGATCGAATTTTCAGTGGATACTCCTTTAAGAAAATACCATGATCATTAACGACCTAGCCCATTTAGAAACGCTACCCCAATGTTCAGTCCTAATTGGCGGTGCTAGTCTAGCGATAGCTGCAACCGCATTCGCCGCAGGCAGTACGACCTACACTCTAACGGATACCGACGTATTTCTTCGCACCGTGCCGAGTGACAAAGTCACCATAGGTCGGGGGAGAGGGTATGCCCTGGCTATCGGAGATATTCACTATACAAATGTGGCCTATTCAGCGGATGGGTTCGACAAGGTTATGGTCAAAGAACGTTTCCGTCAGAATAAGCATAGTTCAATCACAAAAGTCAGAATTTTGACTCTGGATCTCCCTCATTGAACAGTTTTCATAAGGCTCATTAGCTTCAAGCCTATTAGTTTTAGGATGGGGCGGAGCCTAAACACTTACCTCACCTACAGAAAGAAATATCTTCAAGATCCGATACGCTCTTGTGCTCACTCTCTTAATCATTGAAGGACTTAACAATGGTAGAAACCACTCTCCTGAATCGAGTCAAAGAATTTTTAATCAGGCTGGCTAAGGACTCAGGATTTGTCGCTCAACTTAGTGGCATCCCCTCAGATCAAGTCCAGCAAGTGCTGAAGGATTTAGGCTACTCCTTTTCCCCAGAGGAGTTTGAAACTGCCTCCATTCAGATTTTGGAGCTAAAAGAACGGGATGAATTCCATGACCTAACTGAGACTGAACTGGTTGGTGCGGTTGGTGGCTGGATGCAGCGCTTTCCCCACAGAGGATCGCGTCCACCCTTTTATAGACCGCCCTTCAATCAACCTCCCCTAGTTCAGCCGATGTATGGCGTGATTATTGATCCACCCGACGATTATGTCCCGCTGCCAGCGCCCAACCCTCTACCCGATCCCTTGCCTCAGCCAATGTATGGGGTTGTCATTGATCCACCGTTGACGGTTCAACCGCTCTACGGCGTTGTGATCTAAGCCCAAGGAGATCCGCCCATGGCTTACCAACGCACCAGTTACGCTGTTTGGGAAATTACCTTAAAGTGCAACCTGGCCTGTAGCCATTGCGGGTCTCGGGCCGGACAGGCGCGATCCCAGGAACTGTCCACCGAGGAAGCCCTGGATCTTGTCCGCCAACTGGCCGAGGTCGGTATCAAGGAAGTTACTCTGATCGGTGGGGAAGCCTTTCTGCGGCCCGACTGGCTAGAAATCGCCACCGCGATTAACCAGGCCGATATGCGCTGTACCCTCACCACCGGAGGCTATGGCATCACCCTAGAAACGGCCCGCAAAATGAAGCAGGCGGGGATTGTCACGGTGTCAGTCTCCGTTGATGGACTAGAGGCCACCCATGATCGCCTGCGCGGTCGTCAAGGATCCTGGAAGTATGCCTTTCAGACTATGGGCCATCTGCGTCAGGTCGGTATTCCCTTCGGCTGCAACACCCAAATTAACCGCCTTACCGCTCCCGAAGTTTCCCGGCTCTACGAACATATCCGCGAGGCTGGGGCCAAGGCTTGGCAAATTCAGCTAACGGTGCCTATGGGCAATGCCGCCGACCAGGCTGAGATTCTGCTGCAACCCTACGAACTCCTAGACCTTTACCCGATGCTGGCCACCGTTGCCCAGCGGGCCTACCAAGAGGGTGTACAGGTACAACCGGGGAACAATATTGGCTACTACGGCCCCTACGAACGGTTATTGCGGGGGCGCGGCAAGGGCGATGAATGGACGTTTTGGCAGGGTTGTGCTGCCGGACTTTCAACCTTGGGGATTGAGGCCGATGGAGCCATCAAAGGCTGTCCCTCACTACCCACAGCGGCCTACACCGGGGGCAATATCCGGGAGCTATCACTGCACGATATTGTCGCATCTGCCGAGGAACTGCGCTTTAACCTGGGAGCGGGTACCCCTGAAGGCACCGCCCATCTTTGGGGCTTTTGTAAAACCTGCGAGTTTGCCGAACTCTGCCGAGGCGGCTGTACCTGGACATCCCACGTTTTCTTCAACCGGCGAGGCAATAATCCCTACTGCCACCATCGTGCCCTCACCCAAGCTCAACGGGGCAAACGAGAGCGCGTTATCCCCAAGGTAGAAGCACCAGGGCGGCCCTTTGACCATGGCGAGTTTGAACTGATTGAAGAACCGATAGATCGCCCTTGGCCTGCGTTGGATACCCTGCACTTTACAGCCGCGCAGATTCAGTGGCCAGACACCTGGCCGCAAATTCCTGACTTAGCGACAGCAACCTAGTTTTCCATTCAGCCAAAACATTGGGGTATCCCATGGACGAATTTAGTCTCAGCACTGGGCCAATCCCAGAGCCTTCACCCAAAGCGACGTTGCCCCGTTCGGCCTGGTCTAGCCAGTTGGCTCAGTTACGCATTCTTCTGCGGGCTAAGCAATCCCTCGATCAGCAGGAAATAGAGTTCTTCTCCCCAGAATCAAAGGCATAACTAAAAATAGTCTTAATCTATGCCAAGTTGGCAGCACTCAACTGGGTTTATCCCTTATACATTATTGGGCGAACAGAAAAGGGGATGTATACCTATATAAAGTTGATCAGCTAACCAGCACGTCCTTATATAAAGATGGCAGCATAAACATTGAAAGCCTGAGTTAACATGGTCACTTTTATGGCCATTTTTTATTCTGTAATGCTTGTAAAGCCTGCCATATGAGCCATGCATCCATATCTCATTTTTTTGAAGCTAAAAACCCAGAATAAATGCCATTATGGCAACCATCTCTATTTCGAGAAGGGTATCTTATAAATGTCAGCAAGAACGCTGACAAGCAACAAATTCTCAAGAGGAAAAACCAATGATTATCTCTGATCTGAACTACATGGAAACCGCTGAAGCTAAGGTTGAAGGCGGTACTTTTTGGGTAAGTGGCAACAAATTCAGCAGCTCTTACACCCAAACCGATAATATTAATATCACCTTCACCAGCAAAAACAACTTTGCTACGACGGTTAACAGCCCCTTTACCATGACTAACAGTGCTGCTGCTGGTGCTAAGGGCGATGCCATCAATAATACCTACTTCCCCACCTATTCTTTTACCAAGGCTGACACTCTTGCGGTAGCTGAATACTTGGGTGGCTCTTTCTCTGGTAGCACCTCTGCTGCTGTCATTAACCGTGCATTCTAAATCCTTTTATGTGACTCACTAATGAGCCACATAAAAGGATTGGCAAGGCTTCAGACCTTCTGATGCCTTGCCATTTTTAAACTACTAGCATTAATTATCCTCAGATCTTATGTGCGCTTAGATTACCTTACTCCTCGCCTTAGGAATAAGTATTTAGGGTGAGGGTAAAATCTAGGTTCCAAGTTAAGATGAGGTTTATATAGCGGGTTTCATTGAGGTGAGGTGAGGTGCGCTAACTGTAGGGACAAAAGCCATGCCTAGCAAGGGTTTCGTCGTTTGTGAGCGTTCTCATCATTATGAATTCCGCTATATGTAGCAGTGATTTCAGGAAATGTTAGGTCGATTAACCATACTTATACTAGAAGAGATGGTTCCTGTTGTATCTCAGTCGATCATCAGTCACTATAACATTAAGCCGTAAATCTAGAAATATGACATCTTCTTTCCTTAAGGATCAAAGCGTTTTCATCCTAGATAAGCTGCTAGTCATCTAAAATACACTAGCTAGATTGCCCTAAAAGCCTTATAGCAAGGACTTTGGGGAAGGTTAATATGCGATTTAGATGCACATTAGCTTACGGCAAAATCAATGTATTTGAATCATCATTTTCTCGAAGTGGTGATTCAAAAAGTAATTCTTGGTCAAACAGCTACTCTTTATCGTTTGCATCTATCTCCTTATTCTAGACAGGCTGTCATGTCTTCTTCTAATTCAGCTAAGTCTTCTTCTAATTCAGCTAAGTCGTCATCTGATACCTCAGCCATACGCATTGTTAGCGCATCTAGTCAAGCCAAGGTTTATGCGGGGCCATTGGGTGCCTGGAGAAGTAGCAGATCATCCGCCACTTCCCCATCGGGCAAAACAAGTAGCCGTGAGCAATCCACCTTTGTACCGGGTGGCACTTTGTCCAGCGCCAGTGCCAGTGCCACCGCTTCAGATCAAGGAGCCACGACATCGGCAACGGTATCGGCACCTGTAGGGAAACAAGAGGGTTCATCTGAACCTACGGACGAGTCTAACTCTCACGATTCAGATGAGGAACCTGAGATCGATTCAAGGATCGGATTCTGCGATGGAGTTGTTTCTGGAAGAGAGTTCAACCTCCGCCATAGATGTTTTAACGGACACACCCGATAATGCCACCCTGATCGGTGGCGATCACCCAACTATTTTTGTAGGTCACGGCAGATCAGATCTATTTGTGCTATCTGCTACAGGTCGTAGCTCTGTAGAGATGGCCGATATTATCCTAGGCTTTTCTCCTGAGCAAGGGGATCGACTCTAGCTACCTGAAATACTGCCTGTGAGCCATATTACCCTAGGGGCCGTTGATCTACGTAACCATGGCAGTTTTAACAATGTATTGATCGATCCTGTCGAAACTGGAAATGGCCAATTCAAGGTTGAAGTGCAACCCCTGCTCAAATCCGCTTGCAGCCATGGATCTAAGACTAAGCCTATGAAGGAGACCTATAGCCTGCTGTGCTGCGCTGTACCGTGTTCCTGGTTGTGGTCATGACCGCGAAGGCTGACAGCGGCTCTGAGACAGAGTGTTGCACTTCAGATTTGAATCTGCGAATTTATACACGGTTATTCTTGATATCAGTATTCTGAGTATCTCTGATTCTTTGGGGGGTAGTGCATTAATCTACGGGTCAGAGAAAAAACAGCCAAAAACAGCAATCTACTGCCGTAAGGTCTCTAGGGTCGCCTGATTATTCTCTAGCCTGTACGAAATAGGACTACCCTTTGGGGTTGACTGTTACGCTAGGCAATCAGGTTTCCCAATAGTACAGACACGTTTCTGGACAGGCGCTGAAACTGCTGATTTCTCGTTGGCCAAGGCGCTGGGGGAAAAATCTAAAATCCGCATTCTACCGTTGGCCATTCGACACTGTCCGAAATATTGTTTTCTGCGTCTTCTTTTATTCAAGGAAAATTAAGAGAATTATTTCTTTTGTAAAGTTGGTGCATGTCGCCATAGCTAAAGTGGTATCTTATTTATAAGAATTTCGTAAAGTTGCCACTATTTAGGATCCATGGCTCGGCTGATCGACTTATCGATTGATTCTGATCAGGTGATACAGCATCTGAAGCATGAGGTAAAGCTAAAAACAGTTTACCAAAGTATTCTTTGCAAGCAAATTATTGAAAAGGCAAGTCAGGAGCGAGGTATTACCGTTGAGCCTGAGGAAGTTCAGGCTGAAGCGGATCAATTTCGATACGATCACAAGCTAGAAAGTGCTTCTCAAACCTTGGAATGGCTGGAAGATAATCTATTAACTCCAGATGACTGGGAAGCTGGCATTTATGATCAGTTGCTAAAGAAAAAATTAGCCGATAGCCTGTTTGGCAAACAGATAGAGGCTTACTTTGCTCAAAGTAAAGTTCAATACGAGCAAGCTGTTCTTTACCGCATTTTGGTGCCCTATAGTGCGCTAGCTCAGGAGATTTTCTATCAGGTTGAAGAAGAGGAAATCAGCTTTTTTGAAGCGGCTCACCTGTATAATATTGATGAGTACAGACGGCTGGCCTGTGGCTTTGAAGGTAAGGTTTCCCGTTGGCAGCTTAAACCCGATGTCGCAGCATACGTATTTGGGGCTCATCCTCGGGAGGTCATTGGGCCAATTCAATCAGGTCATGATTTTGAACTTCTTATGGTTGAGGAATTCATCCCAGCCGAGCTAACTAACGATGTGCGTCAACAAATCTCAAGCCAGCTCTTTGATGAGTGGCTAGAGAGTGAGTTAAACCACCTTGTCTATAGCCAATAGGTTCAGAATACGGTGTTTCTCGATATCTACGGGAACCCTGGGGGGAATCTGCGATGGGTTGGTCGAATCCCCCACCGATTGGCTCTATTCCACCATCCACCGACACACAACGTAAACAAACGTAGGGTGCATTCGCGAAGCAATGCACCAAAGCCTATAAGTAGAACCGGGACAAGTCGGAGGGAGTAGCAATGCATCACAGGGCTACCCGTCGAGGTCAGGGGGCAAGCCTAGGGCCAGCACCGCATTCTGTCCCCCGAAGCCAAAACTCATACAGAGGGCGTTTTTGACACTGGCAGGCCGACTGTGGGCGACGACGTGGGGATAAATCGGCTCACCCAGAAGGCCCACATTGGGGGGAATCTGCTGGTGATGTAGAGCCAGCAGACTCAAGATGGCCCCGATGGCCCCGGATGTCCCTAGGGTGTGGCCTGTGGCTCCCTTGGTGGAACTGATCGGCGGCAGGTGGGACAGGCATTGCTGAATCAGGGCCGCTTCGTGGGCGTCGTTGAGATGGGTTCCGGTACCGTGGGCGTGAACGTAGTGGATGTCTTCAGGCTTCAGTCCGCTATGCCGAAGACACCGCTCTATCGCCAAACGACTGCCCATTTGCTGAGGATCGGGGGCTGTGAGGTGATAGGCATCGGCACTGAGTCCAGTCCCTAAAATACAGCCGTAGGGTTGAATTTGGGGCCGCTGGGCCAAGGATTGAGCCGATTCCAACACCAAAATCGCGGCTCCAGCCCCCAGGGCTAAGCCTTCACGACGGGGGGAAAAGGGATAGCAGCCCGTGGAAGCCAAGGCTCCCAGGCGGTCAAATCCGGCCAGGGAGAGCGGTGTGATCGGGTTCTCCCCCG
Source organism: Phormidium sp. FACHB-1136 (assembly GCF_014697375.1). Classification (GTDB taxonomy): domain Bacteria; phylum Cyanobacteriota; class Cyanobacteriia; order Phormidesmidales; family Phormidesmidaceae; genus Nodosilinea. The sequence continues at coordinate 2,977 of NZ_JACJRS010000110.1, read as the reverse complement.
CCCCTACGATCACCCGCTGGCATTGCCCCCGCCGGATGAGTTCTGCCCCTTGAAAAATTGCCCATAGGCCCGTAGCACAGGCCGCCATTGGAGCTAGCACTGGCCCACGGCTTCCCAAACACTGCGCGACCCCCCTAGAGGCCATGGCGGGCAGGGTATTCAGCCAGTCTTGGGGTGGGGTGTCCTGGGTTAGATAATCCTTCGCCAGGACTTCCCACTGGGCCTGAAAGCCACGGCTGGAGCCAATCACCACGCCACAGTTGGAATCAGGGAGGGGGACTTGAGCATCCCTCACGGCTTCCGCTACGGCCCGTTGAAGCAAATCGGCTAACGGAACGATGGCACCCTCCACCATTCCCAAGGGCAGGGGCGGAAATTCTCGGAAAGGTTGCTGTGGGGTTAATCCCGATTGTCCCAATAACAAGCGCTCCCAGGTTTCTGGCACCGAAGAACCTAGGGCTGTCACCAACCCTAGGCCCGTGACAAAAACCGGGGTGGATAGGCTAGGGCTGGGCGCTAGTCTGGAGATTGTCTAAGCCCTCCACCACCCGCGCCGATTCGATGCGATCCCCCTGTTGGATGGCATCCACCACGTCCATGCCCTCGGTGACGTAGCCAAACACCGCATAGCTACCGTCCAAAAAGGGCAATTCGGCCAGGGCAAAGTAGAACTGCGCCGAGGCCGAATCGGGAGCTTGGGAACGGGCCATGGCCACCGCGCCACGGGTGTGGGTAAGGCGGGGGGGCGTATTCATGCCAGCCTCCTCAAAGGTTTGACCATACAGGGGTTCATCTCGGTCGGTGGGCTTGATTTCTAGGGGAATGTAGCGGGGGGCGTTGGTATCAGGATCCATAAAGCTGCCTGTCCCCAGCATTTGGGCCGGAACGCTGGGGTCGGTACTCTGGGGATCGCCGCCCTGCACCACAAAGGGTTGGGGCTCCCGTACTACACGGTGAAAGGCGGTGCCGTCATACACGCCTCGGTTCACCAAGTCCACAAAGTTGCCAGCGGTAATTGGGGATTCCTCGCCGTTCACCTCAATCACAATGGTGGATCCATTCACCACCATTTCCACCGTGGCCTTACCGTTCAGGATAGGTAGACCTGCGGTGGAGGTCGTCGTCACCGTGGTTTCCGCTGGTGCTGAAACAGCGCTCTCCGAGGTACCTGAGTCTACGACTGGAGGAGTGGTGCAAGCTCCAGCCCCTAAAATCAGCAGGGCGGCGAGGGTCATTGAAAAAAAGCGGGTGTTCAATCCCATTGAAATCTTCAACTCCATGGATAGATAGATCGTGACCGACTCCCCATCTTAAAGAGTTTGGCCCTGTCTGTGGGAATTACAGTCCCTCTAGGGGGACCTGTAAGAAACGGGCGAGTTCAGCGCCCTGATTTTCGAGTTCCGAGAGAGGGATGGGCTGACCGACGCGGGTGAGAGGGATATCGGGACGGCCCTTCAACCGCAGGTAAAGCGCCCGTTTCGGGTTAAGCCCTTCTTTGATATCCACCCGAATGGCGGTGACATCAGTGAGGGGTTGATTGATTTCGATGCGGCGATTTTGGCCGAAAAATCCGCTGCGGACAATGCGTACCCGTTTGCTGGCCTTGTCAAATTCGTTATAGCCGCCGCCCACATCTAGGCTAATCACCACCCACAGATAGGTGGCCAAACCCAGGGCCGCAAAGCCATAGAACCCCATGGCAATCCCTTGGGGAATAAAGATTAGTTGAGTTGGATCCGAAAAGGGAAGCAAATTGATTTGGAGATAGCTAGACAGTCCGGCTAGCAGAAAGCCCGCCCCGCCGCCCGTCAGCACAATCGCCCAGAAGATATTGCTGGGACGACGCGCCCCTAGGACGGTTCGCTTCAAAGATTGGGACTCGCGGGAGGACGCAGAGGCAGTCATGGTATTCAACGGGTAAAAATCCTAAATGATATCGATTGAGTCGAGCGGTCGGCGAATGCCCTTGGCCATTACCAGCATAGACCGAGAGGCTTCCTGAGAATTTACGTATCAGATTGTAAAAAAATGGAACACTCCTTATCATAAATAGAAACCTGGCTCCCGAAGCCTAGCTTCGCGGGGCAGGGGTTACCTCAGGCCAGGGATCACGGCGGCGAGTAAAGATTTATTCTCTCTCAGCCCTAATATCTGGAATACTGGTAGCTACTACCTTGCCCTGAGGCAACGCTCTCTAACGGATCCCATGGATCCCAACAGAGCCGAACCCGTATGGACTAGATGTCATAGAAAGAGGATTTGACATGACCATAGCAATGGGGCGCGCTCAGGCTCAAAGAGGATGGTTCGACATCCTCGATGACTGGCTGAAGCGCGATCGCTTTGTCTTTGTGGGCTGGTCTGGCATTCTGCTGTTCCCCTGCGCCTATCTGGCGGTGGGCGGCTGGCTGACTGGCACCACCTTCGTTACTTCCTGGTACACCCACGGCCTTGCGTCGTCCTACCTGGAAGGGGCTAACTTTTTGACCGTGGCCGTTTCGACCCCCGCCAACAGCCTGGGTCACTCCCTGCTGCTGCTCTGGGGTCCCGAGGCCCAGGGCGATTTCGTCCGCTGGTGCCAACTGGGCGGCCTGTGGAGCTTCGTCGCCCTGCACGGGGCCTTCGGTCTGATCGGCTTCATGCTGCGTCAGTTTGAAGTGGCTCGTCTGGTCGGTCTGCGGCCCTACAACGCCATTGCCTTCTCCGCGCCGATTGCGGTGTTCGTCAGCGTGTTTCTGATGTACCCCCTCGGCCAAAGCAGCTGGTTCTTTGCCCCCAGCTTTGGTGTGGCGTCCATCTTCCGCTTCCTGCTGTTCTTCCAAGGCTTCCACAACTGGACCCTCAACCCCTTCCACATGATGGGCGTTGCGGGGGTGCTGGGCGGTGCGCTGCTCTGCGCCATCCACGGGGCCACGGTGGAGAACACCCTGTTCAAGGACGGCGAGAATGCCAACACCTTCCGCGCCTTTGAACCCAC
>NZ_JACJRS010000011.1 GCF_014697375.1 Phormidium sp. FACHB-1136 | reverse complement strand
ACGTTTCGCCGAACGTCGTTGGCGGTGGATTCTCAGGGGTGGGTGGAGGGGTTCAATGCCTGGGCCATCGCCACGTTACCGCTGGCCTGTGGAGCGTTGATGTCGATAGATGGCAAAAGCCTGCGCTGTACCCGCGTTGGGGGACAGACGGCGGAGCAGAACTTTACGACGATAGTCTCGCTGTATGAACGTCATCTGGGGGTGATCCATCTGCGGCGGATGGAGAATGCCAAGGCCAGTGAGATTCATGTCGCCTCTCGCCTGGGTCGGGGTGGTTCACCGCAGCAGCGAACGTGACCAGAAACCCTTTTCCGAAACGGTCTACTACCTCGGCAGCGCCCCCTGGAGCGCGACCGACCTCCTCCACGCCAGTCAACAGCATTGGCAGATTGAGAACGGCTTGCACTGGGTCAAAGATGTCACCTTTGAGGAGGATTACCCACCCCGCCGGGGCGGCCATGCCCCCGTCACCTGGAGTATTTTCAACACCTTTGCCATTACCCTGGCCCGACGACAAGGCTGGCGAACCGTGCCCCAAGCCCTCAGAGATTGGGCCAACCGGATCCATTACATTTTTTCTTTATTGGTATGAAACCACCCTGCCTCTCCATTCTGGGAGAGGGGCTGGGGGTGAGGGCCAAGCCCCTGCTAAGGGAGATCTACTCCTTCGCTTAGGTTAGCGGTGCAGATTCCGCAAGGCTCGCTATACTGGGCGGCGATACCGTCCTAGACTAGGGTTGCCGGAATGAGCCAAGACCTAACCCAGTGGATTGCCGAGGTGCGCACCCTTCAGCGCCAATTGGCCGATACCCGCCGCGAACGCGACCAAGCCCACAACAGCGCCGCCAACTGGCGACGGCTCTACGAAAATGAAGCCCGCCAACGCCGCCAAGAGGCCGAACAGTATCAGGCCCAAATCGCCGACCTGATCCAGCGCCTAGAGGAACAGAAGCTTGCCCAGGCCGAAGCCCAAACCCTAGCCGAGGGGCTAGAACAGGCGGGTTCAATGTCGAGCCTTCAAGGGCAACTCACGGCCTTGGTGCAGCGCTGCCAACAGTTGAACCAGTCCCTCCACAGCGAACGCCAAGCCCACGACCACACCCGCCAAACCCTGATAGCGGCCCTTGGAGACACCTTCGACATGATCAAGCTCGAACCCTCCCCGGCGGTGCGACCGACATCCGCCCTATCCACCGCCGCGCTGCCCTAGGGGCTGGCCAACAAGCCAGAGACTTTATGACACCAGATAGGCCATTGGTTATCCTGTAGGCGACTACGCCTTACCATGTCGTTATTTAAGAGGTTCCCCAACCATGAGTTTATTCGGTAATATCATCTGGCTCATTTTCGGGGGATTCCTGACGGGTTTGGGCTACATCCTAGGTGGTCTGCTGCTTTGCCTCACCATCATCGGCATTCCCTTTGGCCTGCAAGCGATCAAACTGGGCACCGCCACCATGACCCCCTTTGGCCGCGAGATTGTGGAGGACGAAAACCCAAACGGCGTCCTGAATATCATCCTGAATGTGCTGTGGATGATCTTTGTGGGTTGGGAAATTGCCCTTGCCCACCTGGTTCACGCCGCCATTCTGGCCATTACCATTATTGGTCTGCCCTTTGCCAAACAACACGTCAAACTGATTGTGGTGGCACTCTTTCCCTTTGGGCGTCGCTTCCAGCGCATTCAGTCCTAATACCTGATAGTCTGTCAGCCTGATAGTCTATCAGCCGTATATTCTGCTGTCATCATGGCGACTCCCCCAGCCCCCCAGCCCTTCCCCTACGATGCCTCCCTAAGGCAACGGATGACCCAGGCCCACATCCCCAGCTACCGCGCCCTGAGCCAGCAGACGGGGCTGTCGCGCTCCAGTCTCAATCCACTGCGACGGGGGCAGATTGGGAAAATGCGTCTAGAACAGGTGCAACGGATTAGCCAAGCCTTAGGGGTATCCGTGGCTGATTTGATCGCTCAGTTTGCCGATTCAGCGGCCTCTCCAGACTCAGCCCCAGACTTAACCCCAGCCCTAGCCTCGACCTCAGCCTCAACCCCAGCCCTAGCCCCAACGCCTAGTTCCGGCTCAACCGACTCAACCGCCACCATCGCCGCCCTACGCCAGGAGTATGAGCGACTGCGGCAACAGATGGCCAGTCAAGAGCAGACGATTCGACAACAGGTGCAGCGGGAAGCCCTCACGGTGATTGAATCTTGGCTGTTGATGTGGCCCAATGCCGTGCAGGCAGCGCAACAAAAGCCCGATCTACAGGCCAGCAAAATCCTTCCCCTCACCCGTCCCCTCCAGGCGTTGCTGCAAACCTGGTCGGTGCAGCCCATTGGTGCCGTGGGGGAAACGGTGCCCTACGATCCGCAACTTCACCAGCCGGAACGTTCTACGCAACCGGGGGAAGCCGTACAGGTGCGCCATGTGGGCTACTGGCATGGGGATTGCCTGATCTATCGCGCCAGGGTGATCCCTATCGGGTCATCTGGAGATTAAGCGTGTTCCATAGAAATGACTATCCCTTTGCCATGGCCTTCGTCCTCACCCCTGCCTCTCTCCCTTGGGGAGAGGGGTTCTGAAGTTGTCGGAAGGTTAAGGCCAAGAGTTATTCCGTGGAAGTATGGCCCTAGGATCGTGAAGTTACGCACAAAATAGAAAAAGAAATGTAAAAATTTAGATTTTCTTCCGTTTGAATACAGATCCAGGGAACCGTTTGGGGAATGATGGGGGCGGGTCAGCCAAGCACTGGGCTCGCCCAGCTAAACCGTCTGCTATACAGAACTCCACCTCCTAGCTGAACCTCGTATACTGAAGCAACTCCTGGCCCCCTGGGTCGGGAGTTATGCCTTTAAAGGGCGTCTGTTAACGGGCCTCAGTTAACGGGCCTCTGTCCCCATCACCTACCCTCCTTCGATCCTCCATGCTGCGTCTGCTGTCTTCGCTGTTTGCTTGGCTACCTGCTCCGTTTTTGGTGATTGGGTCGATGGTCTCGATTCAGATAGGAGCTACCCTCGCCAAGAGCTTGTTTGGGCAGGTGGGGCCGTTGGGCATGGTGACGCTGCGGGTGGGGCTGGCGGCGGTGGTGCTGATGATTTGGCGGCGACCTCGGCTACGGGGCCATACTCCGGCGGCTTATCGTCTGCTGGTTTTGTTTGGCCTGTCCCTGGCGATCATGAACAGCCTGTTCTACCTGTCCATTGCCCGCATTCCCACCGGGGTGGCGGTGGCGATTGAGTTCTCTGGGCCGCTGCTGGTGGCGTTGCTGTATTCCCGCCGTTGGATTGATGGATTGTGGGTGGCCCTCGCTGCCGTGGGGGTGGTGTTGCTGTCGCCCCTGCGCACCGATAACCTCGACCCCTGGGGGGTGGCCTTTGCCCTGCTGGCGGGGGTGGCCTGGGGGGGCTATATTGTGCTGTCGGCTCGGATGGGGCGTATCTTTCAGGGGGGAGAGGGGTTGGCCCTGTCGATGGCGGTGGGGGGGCTGGCGTTGCTGCCCTTGGGGCTGGCGGCGGATGGCTGGACGATGCTGTCCCCGGACATTCTGGCCCTGGGCCTAGGGGTAGCGGTGTTGGCCTCGGCCCTGCCCTATTCCTTAGAAATGGCCGCTCTGCGTCGCTTGCCCGTAAATGTGTTTGGGGTACTGCTCAGCCTAGAGCCCGCCATTGCCTCCACCATCAGCTTTGTGGGCCTGGGCGAAACCCTAACAGCGCAGATGATCGTCGCCATTGCCCTAATTATGGTGGCGGCAGCGGGGGTGTCCTTCTTTCAGCCCAAGATCCCGACTGAAACCCCCTCTTAGAGTAATCCAATGAATAAAGCGTCCAGTCTTGGCCGTTGGCCGATACTATCTAGGGGGCTCCCGCTATGGGTTTCCCGGCTTTTTCAGCCATCACAAGATGACGTTGAGTACGTTAAAGTCCCTCGCCCTCTCTGCAATACCTTGACCGAGTTACTTTGCCATGCCGCCTGATTGGATAAAGCCAAGCTAAGGGAGAGATTTTCCAGAGTTTTAGGGAATTTAGCCTTTTCTCAGCCATGTTGGCTACGGAGTCCGCCGAATCCCAACGGTATAATACGGCTACAGCATCGCGATTGATCAGCTCTCTAGAGGAAGTGTCTGGTTTCTGCCCAATGGTTAATTCCGCCCTGCAATACCCCATCTACGGCCCAGAAATTCAGTGCCCTCACTGTCGCCAGACGATCCCAGCCCTCACCCTGACGGATACCTACCTCTGCACCCGCCACGGAGCCTTTGAGGCCAACCCCGACACTAAAGACCTCGTACACTTGCAATCAGGACGGCACTGGCGACAGTGGGAGGGCGACTGGTATCGCCAACATACCCATCCCGACGGCATTCGCTTTGAAATCCACGAAGCCCTAGATCGCCTCTACACCCAAGGGTATCGGGCCACACGAGTAATCATCGCCGAGCGCTATAAAGACTTGGTCAACGGCTACCTAGAACGCAACTCCCCCTGGCGCGGTCAGGCCGATGCATCGGTAGCCCCCAAACTCTACGGCCTACCCGTAGAATTTAGCCCCTCAGAAGACGATGATCCCCAGTGGGCCGTGATCAACTTCACCCTGGAAAAAGAACCAGGAGTTCCCGTCCGGTATCCCTATTTTCGGCTATTTGAATGACACATTTGAGCAAACGGTGAATAGGGCGATGGGTTGGAGCAATGGACGCCCTTTGTTGACCGCTCCAGCGATGGAGCGCCGCCAACACCAAGGGGATATACAAGGGGCGAGGGCTTTTCGCCCGCTGATATCTGGGGTCAGCAAGCCAGATTTCGGATTAGGCAGATTCTCGCTGGCGAGTGGCAATTAGGCCAGCCGCAATGGTCCTGGGTTGGTAGCCCAGGGCCATAGCCCGCTGACTATTGGAGGACACATCGGCGGGGCGGATGGCGGCCATGGCAACATCGGCTTGGCGACAGGGTTGGATGAGGTGGGCCTTCAAGTCAAAGACCTCGGCCATGCGCAGACCAAAGTCGTAGCGGCTGAGGCGTTCTGGGCCACCCAGGTGCAGCAGGGTGCCGGGGTGATTTAGGGCCAAAAGCAGCCCAGCGGCCACGTCCTCCACGTAGGCGGGGGTACGGTATTCGTCAATAAACAGGGAAATGGGCTGACCAGCCCGTAAACGAGCCAAGAAATCCTGCAAAAAGCAAGTGCCATGGGGGCTAGGGGGGCCATAGAGCAGGGGCAGGCGACAGAGGGTGGCAGCGGGGTAGATGGCCCAAATGCGTTGTTCGGCCTCGAGTTTGTGGTGTCCGTAGGTGTTGATGGGGTTGGGGGAGGCGGTTTCGTCGTAGGGGGCGGCTTGGCCGTCAAAGACTTGCTCCGTGGAGGTGAACACCAGGGGAATGTGAGCCTTGCGGCAGAGGGTGGCTAGGGTCTCGCTGGCCTGCACGTTGATGGCGTAGGACAGATCGGGATCCTGTTCGCAACGATTGGGCTGGGAGATCGCCGCTGTATGGATCACCGCATCCGGTAACCACTGCTCAAACCAAGCCGTCACCGCCTGGGCATCCGTGAGGTCTAGGCGGTGGCAGGTCGCCCCTGGGATCTCGATGGGATGCCGATGGTAGAGGCCCTCCACCTGCCACTGGGCCTGGGCAAGCTGGCTCAATGGCCCACCCAAAAAGCCGCTCGCCCCTGTGATCAACAGGCGCTGAGTTGGAGCATTTTTCCCGAAATTTGCCATGGCCAATGGGGGTTAAATCAACATTTCCCGACCGTAAGACCGGGTTGACTGCCACAATTCTAAGGGGATGAGCCGGGGATGAACCTAGGAGCGGTGATAATGCGCGTTGATTACGATCTGCTGGTGGTGGGAGGTACGGTGCAGGGGCGGCGGGCGGCGGCGTTGGCGGCACGGGAGGGGGCGCGGGTAGCCCTAGTAGAGCCACCGGGCCAAGTTGATCGCATCCTCGGAGCCCAGGTGGGGCTACAAATTTTGGCCCAGACCGCAAACGGAGGATTTGGCCCGCCCCAGGGTTCAACCCAGCCCGCCCTGGAGACCGACTGGGCTACGCTGCGACGGCGCATCCAGTTGGCCATGGAACTGGCGGCGGTTTCCCTCTCGCCCTCTGCTTTGGCGGCGATGGGGGTGGATGGTATCACGGCCCAGGGGCAGTTTCATCGACAACTGCACGGACTAGGACGCACCCGGCCTAAACTCGTGTTTACCACCGCCGACCGTTCCCTACGGGCGAGGGGCTATGTGCTCTGCCCCCCCACCCAGACGACAATACCCGCCATTCCTGGCTTGGCCGATACCCCCTACCGCTGCCTGGATGATCTGATTACCTGGGACGATCTCCCCACCAGTGCCATTATTCTGGGCCGTAGTCCGGCGGCGATTGCCCTGGCCCAAACCCTAGCTCGCCTAGGCCGTTCGGTCACGTTGCTGAGCCGGGGGGAACGGCTGTTGCCCACGGAGGATGCGGATCTGTCTCGGTTTGGCGAACAACTGCTCCGGGCGTCGGGCGTGACGGTGCGGATGGGGCAGCGACCGATGGCGGTGACCTACGACGGCGAATTTCAGGTCACCCTAGACGACGCCACCACCCTCCAGGGTCAACACCTCATCCTCGGTACCGCCCAAACCCCTGCCACAGCAAGCTTGAACCTAGCCGCCCTCGGTCTGCGGCCCCACGATCAGGGCATTCCGGTGGATGATCGGCTCAGTACGCTTCACCCCCGCGTCTTTGCCTGTGGGCCTGCCCTGGGGGGCTATTGGGCCACCGCCACAGATTTTCAGGATGTGTCCATTGCGGTGCGAAACGCCCTGTATCTGCCCTATCGCCGCCTCACCCAGTTCCACCGCCCTAGCCTGTTGCCCATGCAGCCCGCCCTAGGGCGCGTGGGTATGACCGCGACCCAGGCCCAACACTGGTTTGGATCTGAGGCTCTAGTCCTGCAAATTAACCTGGGGGATACCCTGGCCACCCATCTAGCAGGGGAGACGACCGGGCTGTGCCGTTGGGTGGTGCATCGCAATGGCCGACTGCTGGGGGCACAGATTTGGGGATCCTACACCCAAGACCTGATTCAAACCGTGGCCGGGATGATGCAAAACCATCAGCACCTTCACCAGTGGGATCGATGGTCGGCCCTGCCCCACAGCCACAGCGAAATCCTGGAACAGATGGTGGCGGCTTGGCAACAGCAGCGCTGGCAACCGGGCAACCGACGGCGAGACTGGGCCGAAAACTGGTTCAACTGGCGGCGATCACGTTCCCCTCTGTAACCTTTTGGGTTCACCGCCATCCTCACCCCAATCGGCTGGCCCGAATCGGCTAGATTCAACGTCTGATCACCCAGGGTTCGGTCACCATTGGCGCTACCCTTAACGGTGATGCTGTCATGATCTGCGTTGAGTACCCCCCATGACGCCCATCCTGTCCCCGGTTTGGTCATTGCAACTTTCCCCCGCCCCTACCCTCGTTCCGGCAAACGAAGCCTTTGCCGGATTGGTGAGCACCCTGATTGTGCTGCTGTTGGTGGCTACGCTAACGACGCTGGTAACGCGCTGGCTGCGAATTCCCTATGTGATTGGCTTGGTGTTGGCGGGGTTGGCCATTCCCAAAGAGTTGCTGTCTCCGGCGGTGGGGCTCAACCCTGATGTGATTCTGAACCTGTTTTTGCCGATCTTGATTTTTGAAGCGGCCATCAACACCGACATCAGCCGTTTGCGGAGTACCATCAAGCCGATTTTGTTGCTGGCGGGGCCGGGGGTGATCCTTTCGGCTGCGATTACCACGGTGCTGCTGCGGGGCGGTCTTGGGTTCGTGTGGATTACGGCCAGTGCGGCGGCGGTGATCCTGACGATCACCGATACGGTGTCGGTGATTGCGGCCTTTCGGACGGTGCCCGTGCCCCGACGATTGGCCACCATTGTCGAAGGCGAGAGCCTGTTTAACGATGGGGTGGCGCTGGTGCTGGTGGGTATCATCACCACTATCCACACCCAGGGCAGTTTTACCGCCAGTCAGGTGGTGCAGCAGTTTTTCATTGCCTTTGTGGGGGGTGGGCTGCTGGGGCTGGGGCTGGGCTACCTCTGTGTGGGGTTGTTTCGCCAGTTGGATGACGCCCTGAGTAACACCCTGCTGACCATGGCGGTTTCGTTAGGAACCTTCCAAATCGGACAGATATTAGGGGTGTCTAGCGCCATTGCCGTTGTCATTGCGGGCCTCGTCATCGGCAACCTGGCCTTTCGCAACACCTCTGGCACCATCAAAGTCACGCTCTTAAACTTCTGGGAATACGCCGGATTTGGGGTCAATACCTTCATCTTTTTGCTCGTCGGAATTGAGGTAGACCCGCGTGTTTTGCTCGCCACCATTCCCGCCGCCCTGTTTGCCATTGTGGCCTACCAAATGGGCCGCATTTTTTCGATTTATCCCCTCCTGTGGCTGCTGCGCTTTGTTGATCGTCCCCTGCCCCTGCGCTGGCAGCATGTGTTGATTGTAGGCAATGTCAAAGGGTCGCTATCCATGGCCATGGCCCTCAGTTTGCCCCTTACCCTGCCCGACCGCAGTCCGGTCATTACCCTCGTCTTTAGCACCGTGCTAGTGTCGCTGATTGGCCAAGGTCTGGCCCTGCCCTGGCTGGTTAAGCAACTGAAACTATCCCAAATTTCGCCCCTGCGCCAGCGGGTAGAAGCGCTTCAACTGAACCTCATCACCGCCAAGGCCGCCCAAGCAGAACTGCGAGACCTAGTACAAGTGGGTAGCCTGCCCAAGTTTCTCTACGAAGAACTCTACGCCGCCTACCAAGCCCGCATCGCCGCCTCCGAAACCGATTTGCGGAACCTCTATAACCAACGCATGGCCCAGAAATCGGGCCAGCCCACCGACCCCGCCTACCTCGATGGCATCTATCGCCGCCTGTTTTTGGCCGAAAAAGGTGCCCTCAATGACGCCATTTTAAAGGGCCTTCTCCCCGACGATGTAGCCAAACCCTACCTCGCCGAACTCGATGAAAAACTGATTGCGCTCAGAGATGATTAGCCTCAGTAGATCGCAACGTCCCCGCAGCCCTCACCTCCTCCCTGCCAAGGCATTGAATTGAGAAACCGTTTTTCTAGGCTAGATCTCTAAAACGTCACTACGGTGCGGATGCTTTCGCCTTCGTGCATGAGGTCAAACCCGTGGTTGATGTCCTCTAGGGGAATGACGTGGGTGATCAGGTCGTCGATGTTGATTTTGCCGTCCATGTACCAGTCCACAATTTTGGGCACATCGGTGCGGCCCCTGGCTCCCCCAAAGGCGGTGCCCTTCCACACGCGGCCCGTCACCAGTTGGAAGGGTCGGGTGCTGATTTCTTCGCCCGCTCCCGCCACGCCCACGATGACGCTGACCCCCCAGCCCTTATGGCAGCACTCTAGCGCCTGCCGCATCAGGTTGACGTTGCCCACGCATTCAAAGCTGTAGTCGGCTCCGCCCCCGGTGAGATCGACCAGGTAGGGCACGAGGTCGCCTTCCACTTCCCTGGGGTTGACGAAGTGGGTCATGCCAAATTTTTCAGCCAGGGCTTTTTTCTTGGGGTTCACATCCACGCCGATGATTTTGTTGGCCCCCACCATGCGGCAACCTTGGATCACATTCAGGCCAATACCGCCCAGGCCGAAGACCACAACGTTGGCCCCTGGCTCCACCTTAGCCGTGTTGATCACCGCACCAATGCCCGTGGTGACGCCGCAGCCGATGTAGCAGACCTTATCAAAGGGCGCGTCGGGGCGGATTTTGGCCAGGGTAATTTCGGGCACGACGGTGTAGTTGGCGAAGGTGGAGGTGCCCATGTAGTGAAAGAGGGGCTGGCCATTGAGGGAAAAGCGGCTGGTGCCGTCCGGCATCAACCCTCGCCCCTGGGTGCCGCGAATGGCTTGGCAGAGATTGGTTTTAAGGCTGAGGCAATACTCACACTGACGACATTCCGGCACGTAGAGCGGGATCACATGATCCCCAGGCTTCAGGCTGTGAACCTCAGGGCCAACCTCGACGACAACCCCCGCCCCCTCATGGCCTAGCACGGCGGGGAACAAACCTTCGGGATCCTTGCCTGACAGGGTGTAGGCATCGGTGTGGCAGAGGCCCGTGGCCTTAATTTCCACCAACACTTCCCCCGCCCGTGGCCCCTCTAGCTGAATCGTTTCGATGGTGAGGGGTTGTCCGGCGGCATGGGCAACGGCGGCGCTAACGTCCATGGCATCTCCAAGGTTTTTAGGGCGAAGGGGGCCAACTAGGCCGATTTTAGGCGAAACATTGGCCTTCGTCAGCTTAGCAAACTTGGGCGAGGGACTTGGCGGCCTATTGCATTCGATCAATAGTGCGGTACTGAATGGCCTCCGCGATATGGTGGGTTTGTAGGTGTTCGGCCCCATCTAGGTCGGCGATGGTGCGGCCCACCTTCAGAATGCGGTCGGTGGCGCGGGCGGAGAGGCCCAGTTTGCGCACGGCTCCCTCCAACAGGGTGCGGCTGGTGTCGTCGAGGGGGCACCAGTCCTTTAGGTGGCGGCTTTGCATATCGGCGTTGCATTGCAGCTTGGGTTCGGCCTTAAAGCGGTCGTGGGCGCGTTGGCGGGCGTTTTGTACCCGTTCTCGCACCACCTCCGACGCTTCTCCGGGCTGGTGCTGGGTCATTTCTTCGGGCTTGATGCGGCTCACGACCACTTGCAGGTCGATGCGATCCATCAGCGGCCCAGACAGACGAGACCAGTAATTTTCGCGGTTGCGCGGAGAGCAGGTGCAGGGCTGCACAGAATCGCCATAGAAGCCACAAGGGCAGGGGTTAGTGCTGGCAATGAGGGTGAACTGGGCCGGAAACACCACCGATTGCCGAGTGCGAGTGATAGTGACGTAGCCATCCTCTAGGGGCTGGCGCAAAAATTCCAGGACGTCGCGCTTAAACTCTGTCATTTCGTCGAGGAACAGACAGCCAATAGCAAATTCATTGTAAATGGAATCTTCCTTGACTTAGCCAGAATTCGGGTAGTGTGCCGGAACCCTTTAATTCCCTAGGTTTCCCATAATATGTACGTTCCCTAAAAAAAATTTAGTTTTATGTCAGACCCGAATTCGGCTGTAGACACCCAGCCTGACCAGAATGCGATGGTCGTGTGCCAGGTGCGGCCCGATGACCTGATGGACGAATTGGGCATCAAGAAGGACGCCTACTATGCCTACCTGAAGCACCTCAATATCAAGGCATCACGGGACAGTGAGGGGAAGGCGTACCTAGAACCAGACCAGGCGGATCGGATTCGGGCACTACGGGCACACGTCCAACAGACGGGGAAGATAGAGGGGTTTGACGAAATGGCCCTAGCGACGGCTGATGGATCGGGGCTAGGGGGCAGTGATGCGCCCTGGTCGCAGGACAGTCCATCGGACAGTACAGACCCCTCTCAGCTAGAGCATCTGATTCGCAAGGCCCAGGAGTTAGCGGCTCACCACATGGCGATGGGGGATCTGGTGGTGGCGCAGTTGGCCCAGCAGATGACCTTTGACGACTTGACACCGGAGCTACAGGGCAAAGTCCAGGGGGTGCGGGAGGCCACCCACCCAAAGACCAACCCCGCCGAGATCGCCAGCCGGATCATGCACCAGTGGCGCAGTCAAAGCGGGACACAGGCGGCCTAGGTAATCCCCAACCCAGGCCCACCCCCAAGCCCCCGACTCGTGACGGTAGCGCCCTAGTGGTGGAGTTCCGAGAGGAAGACATCGCCCAAATTCTGAGTTCACTGCTGAAGGGACAATCCCTGCTGGTGCTGGGGGAATCGGGCAGCGGGAAAAGTGTGCTGGGGTTAGAGGTGGCTAAGCGGTTAGGGAGTGAGTACCGCATTGCTATGGCGTCCTACTCTGGCAGTGCCAAACAAACCCTGATTGCCATCGCTGAAGCGTTGGGGGTGCCCACGGAAACCTCTGATGAACGCCCTAAGCCCCTCACAGCGGATCAACTGCGGGTGGAGATTGCCCAGGACATGAACGGTGGACGGCGACTGCTGATTGCCGATGATGCCCACCGTTGGCCCGCGAGTTTGCGCTACTGGATGGAGGAGTTGCTACGGGGGAAAGGACTGCTGCTGCTGTTGGCGGATCGGCCCCCGGCAAGGGATGTGTTTCTCAAGCTGCCCAGGATGGAGTTAGAACCCCTGACGCCTGACCAAATCAGAACCCTGATGTATGCCGAGGCGACGGCTCAGGGGATGGCCATCAACCCCGCTAAGTTTGCTGACCTACAGCAGCGGGTGGGGGGCAACCCAGCCCTAGCAAAACGGGTGGTGCATGAGGAACTATTGGGTATTGGGGAAGAGATGAGTACCGACCATCGGCAGTACATCGACGGTACGCCCTTCCTGATTGCCAGCCTTAGCGCCATCGGCATTGTCCGGTTCATCGGCATTGGCCTAGGGGATAAGGCGCTGTACATCGTCGGGGGGGTGACCACCCTGCTTGCCCTGACCTTGAGAACCCTGTTCTATTCCCTCAACCGCAAATCTACCCGCCTAGGCCGATGACCCTATCTAAATTTCAGCTACAGGAATACATGGGCCTCTTTCGCTACCTACTGGAGACAGACCAGCGGGACGAAGCTATGCGGATGATTGATCTGCTGGGAGAGGGGTTCCCGCCCTGTGGTCAGTCCCGCCAGGTCACGGCTTTATCGAGCTATTGTCCCCCCTGTCAGGACAGCACCCCCTGTTTACCCATTCCTTCAAGGTAGTGCTCAGACATGATGAGTGTGACCCACGCCACCCTGGCGGTAGCTGCTACAGCCATCGGGTTAGGCACCGCAGATCCCTATGTGTTAGCCACCGCCGCCGTGGCCTCCCAGTTGCCCGACATCGACACCACGGAAAGCTTCTCAGGTCGCTTAATTTGGCCCATCACCAACTTCCTAGAGCAACGGTTTCCCCATCGGTCGTTGACCCATTCCTTCATGGCCACGGGCCTTGTGGCGGGATTAGCCGCTCCCCTGCTGTGGATTAACCCTGCCTTCTTTGGGGCCATTGTGCTGGGCTACTTTGTGGGCTGGTTTGCCGATGCCTTCACCAAGTCCGGTGTTGAAGCGTTCTACCCTAACCCCGCAAGGCTGGTGATTCCTGGCAACCCTAGGGCGAGACTGGATACCCACAGCCCTGGGGAATATTGGGTGCTGTCTACCGCCATGATACTCACCATCATTAGCGTCAACCTCACCAGCGCCGGGGGACTCTCTGAGAGCGTAGCTAGGACGTTCTTCAATGACACCGCCACGGCAGCGGGCCTCTTTCATAAGCATGGAGCTAGCCAACGGGTCTACATCGACATCGAGGGTATCCATACCTACACCCGCCAATCGGTCAGCGGCAGCTATGAGGTGCTAGAGGCTGGCACCAATGAGGTGATTGCCGAAGACGTAGATACCGGACGCCTATACAAGATTGGTCAGAGCAACGATGCCCAGATCCGCCCTAACCGAGTCAAGGCTAGGTTGGGAGATCCCGTGAATGTCGCGGCCCAGTTCTTTAGCCTCCAAGAGGTGGGTGTCCTAGAGTGGCTGGCTACCGTTCCCCAGAACGCCTACATCAGCGGTAGCCTTCTCATTGATGACCTCCTGGAGGTGCCACCCCCGGCCAATCTTGAAACTTATCCTACGATTCGGATGGGTAGTGGCCAAATTGAGTTACAAAATGCTCATCCCCAAGAGATCGTCGCTCTACTCCAAGAGTTTTGGATTCTCCAGGGCAGCGTCATTGTCAAAGTGAAGGCATGACCCACCCCAAACCCCGCTACGAAGGCTCCCTTTTCCTAGTCTTCCTGGGTGTGGTGAATGTTCTGGGGATAATGATGGCACTGTGGCTAACGCGAACAGAACCCAGCCAGGGACAAGATCCGGCCCCCCTTCCAGAGCAGCCGCAGCTCGTCACTACGCCCCCGGTGACGACCCAGCCACGGGTGTTGACCTTTACTCTGACGCTCAGTGAACCCGATGACCTGAAGGTACGGCAGGGGGACGCTGTGGCGGTGGGGGATGTGTTGGCCGACCGTACCCGTGAGCGCACGGCCCTACAGACCCAGCTTGAGCAGACCCAGCTTTCCCTACAGCGCATCCAGGCCCAGCAGGTGCTTGACCCCCCAGAGCCATTACCCGTGCCCCCAGTAGCGGGCCTACCCCCAGTGTTCTACGGCACGGAGGAAGCCCACATCGCCGCCATTGAAGACCGTATCGACCTGCAAAAGCGCAAGATTGACCTACTCTCTACCATGCCTCCCTCCGATGTGCCCCCGGCCATGCGCGAGCATGAAGACCGCATTTTGGAGGGGCTTTACCGTGACCTCGAACTCGCCAAAGCCGCCCTCAAGCAGGCCCAGGAGCAACGCGCCCATCAGGAGTATGAACATTCCCTTGCCATGGCGCGACGGGCGGAGGAGGCCAACCAACAACGCCTTGCCCTCAATCAACAGCGTCAGCAGGCGGAGCAGCAGCGCCGGGAGAAGACCTTTCAAGAGGCCCAGCTTCAGGCCCAAATTGAAACCATCAACACCAAGCTATCAGACCTGTCAACGGTAAGGAGTCCCTATGCTGGTACGATTCGCCGGGTCAAATGGTTGGGGCAAAGTGACAACCGCCTCACGGTGGAAATTACGCTGGCCATTGGGGGTAGCGTTAGCCCTGGCCCTGCTGCTGCCGGGATTCAACCCCTGCCCAGTCCAGGCCCAGGAGACTGAGGAAGAAGAGGTCTTTGACGAAGAACCCCTAGAGGATGAGTTCGTAGAGGATGAGGAATCCCTAGATGAAGAAGCCCTAGGGGAAGACAGCCCCCAGATTTCCCACCCCGATGAGTTCTACCAACTCGATGACAATCCCCTCAATCCTATTGGCGATAACCTCGACCTGCTGATTCAGACCCAGATCAATGCTGACCTTTGGGCGGCGATGATGGGGGACTTGCCCTGCCTCGACCCCACCACAGAATGTATTGCCCAACTACAGAGCATGGCGGTGGAGAATAACCTAGCCCTGACGGTGATTCAGGAGCGCATTGATGTCATTGAGCAGCGCATCGACGAGGCCCGTGACCTCAATCAACAGGCCGTGCAGATCGACATCTTCGATCCCCTCCTATCCCGCTACCTCCAGTTTGACCAATCTTCAGGCCGTGGTTTCCTCGACAACCTGTTTGGCCTTTTTACCAATCCCCTAAGTTCCATCAACGAAATCCTTAGCTTGATTGGAATGCCCCTCCTACGTGGCGTAACCAATACCAATACCCGTGCCCAGCAGACGACCCTAGCCATTAGTGACCTTCAGGTGAAGGTGACGCAGATCGAGCAGGAGAAACGCAAAATGGCGGAAACGCTACGGGAACAGGTGATGCTGGAGATCCTAGAGTTTGATGCGACCCGCCGAGAGTTTCAGATTTCCCAGGAAATCGCCCGTCGCGCCACCGTTCAACACCGTCTGCTGGAGGTGGACTACCGATTCAGTGACCGCATCGACAGTGTGACCTACCTAGGCCACCTCTCCCAGCTAGACCGCCAAAAGGCCGATACCTACCGAGCTTGGGCCAGACTCAGAACCCGGCTGGCTAGGATTCAGATGATGGTCTTGGGGCAGGAGGAGTAAAAACCAAATTAGCTAAAGTTTCTTTAAAAGACATGGCGGCAACGTATTAAATAGCACGTTCACATAAGTAACCTTCCTAAAATAGGAGTGTTCTATTTTAAGAAGACTAAGTAGATGTGGAGAGCTTCAATATTTTGAGGCTTTATTCGTTTGCAAAGAACTTCTTGAATGTATTGATCAGGGGTGGTTAGACACTATGACACAATCCATCAGTAACCATGAGAATCATTTCAGCTATGACCTCAACCCTGCCGAACGGGAAATTGTAAACAATATCAAAAAGAAAATTCATCAAAGCATTGATCATGTCTCTCCAGCAGTTGCCTATGAATTATCTCAAGTTCTAGGTCTATTATCGCAGATAGCTAGAACTAAGGATATTGATGAAAAGAATGGAATGGTTCATTCTATTGTAAACTCCATATTTGGACGACCAGACATAATCGTTCCACGGGAAGAGCTTTTAGAAATGCTCGAAACCGCATCAACCATTTTGACAGAAGATTCTGAAGAATCAAAGAAATCTCAGCAGCAAAGATTGATATTCGCCCGTGAGATTATTTATAAGATTGATATTCAATCTCGAAAATTTCCCAATCCTTTGGCCAGTTTGTATGCCAGATATGCCACGCTAGAGGATAGGCTGCTGTCAGGAGTAGTTTGGTTTTTCACCCTATTCTTCGTTTTCCCCTCAGCTTCGATACTAGCGATGATGATTTATCATGCTAGAAAAGCTCCTGAAATTAACGAAGAAGCTTTTAGAAACAGTGTGCAAAATATTATTACAGTCCAGAGTAATATGTTCACATCATTAGAGGAAATAAAGTCTGAAGTAAACGAAATTATTTCTTCACAAGCAACAGTAGTTCCAGTCGAGGAGAGTGGACAGTCCCCTGAGTCATTGCCACAGGAGACAGGCGCTATAGACTCAATTTCTGTGCCAATATCTACCATCAATCAAATCGGTGCTTCTGTCAACAATGGACTTCAAGATACAGCAAATATTGAAAACGCCAAGAAAAGCCTCGCAAGTCTTATTGAAGACGAATCGTCAGATCGCAGTGATACATCAGATAAGCAGGATTTACTGGATATAATCGGCCTCGAAATAAACAGTTTGGTATGGGCCGAGATTTTTGTTCTACTTGTCTCTGTCGCTATGGGAGCGCTAGGAGGTTCCGTTAGTGTAATCATGACTTCAGATAAGCTTGTGAATGTGACAAAAAGGAAGAAGGTAGATCCTTTCTATATTGGATTTTTTAGACCATTCATAGGAATGGCCTTTGCCATTTTTGTTGTATCCCTGATTGAATCTGGAGTTTTTTCCAACATTTTTAATCCAGAGGAGTCAAGACAGCCCAGGGAAAGGCTCTATCTCTTTGCTGCCATTGCCTTTGTTGCAGGTTTTAGTGAACGCTTTGCCCCTGGATTAGCTGACCAGGTTTCCAGGACGCCCTTGCGCGAGGAGCCGGAACCTAAAGATGATGATTAGGGTGAACAGACTCAAAACATAAAAGGTAGGGAGCGACGACATATAAAAGAGCCTCAACTTGCTAAATGCAGATGAGGCTCTTCATTTTATAACTAGGATTTCTACGAAGACTAACCTAGTTGAAGTTGATCCAGGACGGTGGATTCGCTAGCCAGGGCGGCATGAGGCAGGACTGTAGGCTGGAAAAGTAGAAGGACGTGATTTCCCGATGGTCTGGGGAACGAAGGATATAGCCGCCCTTTGGACTTTCCTCGAAGGTGTGGTAGAAGGTGGGTGGCCTGAAGCTCCCCGGCCAACGGATGGTGGGAGGCCCAGAGAGCGAACCCGCATTGGCAGCGATAAACCATGGGTTGTCATCGGAGATGGGATAGAGGCCATCATCGGCAGTTAAGCCATATTGCTGGCCCCGGACGAAGCTAGATGAGGACGCCACAATGTTGCCGTTGTAGGACATACAGACCGCAACATTTGTAGGTACAGTGAATCCCGGCCCTGCGGAACGAGGGATGTCTCCATCTCCCCAAGGCCCGTCTGGATGACCGTCGCCATCTCTATCGTCGGGAATGCCATCGCCGCTGCTATCGTCCACCAGGCCATCACCATTGAAGTCATGGATGCTTGGGTTATAGGTGGCGAGGGTGAAGTCATACAGAGCCGTTGTTCCACCAGTAGCCCCCCCTCCAGTATCTCCACCACTAGAACTGCCTCCCGTGTCCCCGGCATCCCCCGTGCCGCCGCTGGTGTCCCCTGTGTCGCCAGTCCCCCCCGTGCTAGAGCCTGATCCACTGGAGCCACCCCCAGAATCTCCCGTGGTGCTACTCCCAGAGTCCCCGCCTGTGGTGCCTGAACTTCCCGTGCTGTCACTGGAACCACCCCCAGAATCTCCCGTGGTGCTACTCCCCCCTCCGGCGTCCCCGCCTGTGGTGCCAGAGTCTCCAGTCGAGCTACTACCGCCTGTAGTGCCGCCCGTAGTACTACCGCCTGTAGTGCCGCCCGTAGTACTACCGCCTGTGGTGCCCGTGGTGCCTCCAGAGTTCCCGGTAGAGCCGCCCCCAGCACCCCCGGTTACGGCTACAGCCAAGGCACTAGGCAGGCTACGGGCCACACTCACCACCGTTGCGGGGATGTCGGTGCCCACAATGGCGGTGGCAAAGATGTCTGTCCAGGGCTGGGGATAGTACAGGTTCCCTCGATAGCACAGCAGCGGTGTGGTCTGGGGAATTTGGTCGATCTGAAATTCGGCGTAGGTTTCGACGGAGGTGGTAGGGATCAGGATGCTTTGGTTGAAGTTGATGGTATTGGTTTCCCGCACCCGCAGGAATCCGCAGCCATTGACGCGACGGCTCAAAATCCTAAGCTGCCCTGGATAGGTGACTTCGTAGCGGGTATTGGGCTGGTTTCCCACGACAACAATATCGCCATCCTGGGTTTTGAAATGTTGGGGTCTGGCTTCATCCAGGCTATGACCACTGCCCTGCTGCCGACAGGCGGGCCGCATCTGAACGGGTAGGGAAGCGGGGGTAATGGTGGCCCCATTGACTTGAATCGTGGCGGTCGGGTAGTTCTCGGTGGCACTGACGACCAGGAGGCCACAGCCATTAGAGGTGAGGTTACGGCTGGGGGGTTCATCAATGCCGATTCTCACCTGGGCGTTGGGTTCTAGGCGATAGACAGAAATGGCCCCCTCACTATCTCGGTACACATGGCCTTGGGAAGCCAGCGCCGGGGCGTTCAGAAGCAGGAGCAGCGGGGCAGAAAGAAGAAGTCGTTTCATAGCAAAAAAGCCTCTCCGTACAGAGAGGCTGGATATCAGGGTGCAATGTGAGGAGCAAAAGTGAGGGCCAGCCTAATCCTCTAGGGCGCTGGCCATGCCGCCGGGGTGTAGAGTTGCCCGGTACGACAGAGGGGTTCTGGGGTGGCCGCTGGCAGGGTAGCAATGGTGTGGGTGGTGCCACCAATCACAATGGTTGGATTCGAGGCCCAGGGGTAGGACGTACTCTCATTGATAGCGGCAAAACCACAGGCATTCGCGGTTACATTGCGGTCGCGCCCCCCTGCATAGACGGCTTCATAGACAGTGTTGGGGGTCTTGACAATCACCACCTCTCCCGTGCCCGTCTTGAAGTTAGCGGTACGGGCTTCTTCGAGGACGCCATTGACACAACGAGGCAATAGCTGGGTGGGTAAAGTAGCTTGGTCAATGGCGGCTCCATCGACGGTCTGGAGGTTCGCTAGGGCATTGGTAGAACTGTCTCGTAGGACAGCTAGACCACATTCATTCGTCGTCACCCGTCGCGTAGTCGTAGCCCCTGGATACGTTACCGTGATCCGCTCCCCTGGGGTACGGTTGGCCACAATGACCTGGGTTGTCCCGTTGCTACGGGTCACTTTATAGACAGCACTACCGCTATAGGTTTGGGCCAAGGCCAGGGGAGCCAGTAGGCCAGTAGCGACCAGCCCAATCCCGCCTATCGTCAAGAATCTACGCTTTTCCATAACTACCGAGGCTCTACATTGAAGAGTTAGAAGGGAACACTCGTATTAACGTACTTGTCCCTACTATGAATTGGCGTCAGGCACACTATGGGATTTTATCTATAAAAAGGATTGACCAAAGCCTAGGTTTTCCTATTTTCTAGGTATTTCTACAAGCTCAACATTAAGTAATTTTGCTCAAGGGGTGAATCCCCAGAAACCAAGCGCTGGCCGATGGTCAGGATAGTATAGGCGTATTGAACCATAGGTCAAGTTATGGCCACCCCCACCCCGACATCCCCAGAACGCATCGTCCGCTTTACCGTGGATATGCCAGAGTCCTTGCACCAGCGGCTTACCCAGGCGGCGGCTAAGGTCAAACGCAAGAAGGCGGCGGTGGTGAGGATGGCCTTAGAACAAGCCCTCAAAGACCTCGATGATGATGCCGTCGTGGGCTAGGTGGGCCTCAGTAGTGGAAGGCTGAAACCTAGGTATGACAGTAATTTCAGGGGTTAGAATATTTAGTTTTGTAATGTAGCATTCCGTCAATCCGTTGGGTACTCTAGAGGGGTGAGTCTCCTTGGCTTAGATGTCGTTCCTAGGCCATTGAGATGGTCGTTCTCCCTGGTCGTTGTCCGATAAACCCAAAGTAGTCAGGCATTCCTATTGCCTTGTTTTGCTATGGGGATGTTCTGGGGATGATGTTCTGATGACTGAGCGAACTGCAAGGGACTTAACGGCTGTTCTGGGGATAACAAACTTTTTTGCTGTGGCCCTGCAACCCGGAAGCTTTTTCGCCGGGTTAGTTGATTAGGCTAGGGCCATCCAAGTTGAGGCATTCTGATGTCGCGCATCCAGCTAGAGCGACTACTCACCATTGATGAACTGATCCGTAAGCCTGAACGGCAGACGGCTCAAGCCTTAGCGGATGTGCTGGAGGTGAGTGAGCGCACCATTCGGGATGACATTGCATTCATGCGAGATCGATTCCATGCGCCTGTGGAATTTCACCGTACCCGTGGCTACCACTACACGGAACCCAACTGGCGACTTCCGACCATCCAACTCTCGAAGGGGGAACTCTTTGCCCTCACCTTGGGGGCCAGGATGTTGGAAGCCTATGCCGGGTCGGCCTATGCCCTGGATCTGCGGTCGGCCATTACCCGCTTAACCGAGCGCCTACCGGAGGAAACGTGGCTAGATCTACAGCAGCTTGCGGAGGATCGCCTGGTCTTCCGTTCTGGGGCAGAAACAAACCTCAACCTGGATGTTTGGCAGCAGCTAGAGGAGGCGTGTCGAGGGTCTAAGCAAGTCTGGATGAGCTACTACACCGCCAGCCGCAATGCCACCTCAGAGCGGGTGCTAGACCCCTATCTGCTGCACATCTACCGAGGTACGAACCCCTATGTCATTGGCTGGTGCCACAAGCGGGATGAGGTGCGCTGGTTCCGGGTAGACCGCATTCGTGAACTCAAGCTGCTGGGGGATAGCTTTGAGCGCAAGCCGGACTTCAACGCCAAAGACCACCTGGAGATGATTTTTCAACATGAGGTAGGCGGTGTCCCGGTGACGGTACGCATTTGGTTTGATGCCAAGGCCGCGCCCTATATCCGAGAACGGCGCTGGCACCCCACCCAGGAGCTACAGGAGCACAAGGATGGGGCGGTGACGCTGCAAATGGTGGTACGGGGCATGAACGATGTGAAGCGGTGGGTGTTGGGCTATGGACGGGGGGCAAGGGTGTTGGAGCCACCGGAGTTGGTGGCGATGGTGCGAGAGGAGATCGAGGGAATGGAACAGCGTTACAGTCAACGGGGCTTGGAATGAATCAGCCAAGATTTTGGGCCAAAACAGGTAAGGGAAATGTTAGGGCCGATGGACAGCCCGAATACCATCCCGTTATTTGTCATTTGGCAGATACCGCCGCCGTGGCGATGGAGATTGTGAGGGCTTATCTGAGTCCTGTGGCAAAGGAACATTTAGCCAATGGTCTAGGGCTAGGTAATGACGAATCCCTAGTACGCTTCTGTGGCTTTATGGCGGGTAGCCATGACCTGGGTAAGGTTAGCCCTGCCTTTCAGTTTCAGGTGAGCAAGGTGGGTCAAATCCTTGCAGGAGAGACTCTTTACGATTGCTGGTCTTCCTTGCCCCGTGAGCGACAGCAACCAAGAAATGCACCCCATGGCCTAGTGACGGCAGCAACGTTACCAGAGTTTCTAGTCGGTATTGGGGTAGGTTCTAAGCTTTCCACACGCCACGCTAAGCGACTAGCCCGACGGCTGGGGTCAATTGTTGGTGGCCACCATGGATTTTTCCCGGCTCAGCAGGAAATTGATGACTTAGACAGCGTTATCGCAGGCACCGATGAACACAGTGTTTGGCGACAACATAGTCTAGGGATTTTTCAGCAGTTACAAGGGTTCGTGAATCTTACGACTAGCGATTTACCCAACCAATGTAGTAACGCTGCTGCCATGGTTTTAGCAGGTTTAACTACTGTGTCTGATTGGCTAGCCTCCAACCCTGTGAGCTTTCCCTATGCTAACGATGAACCCTTTGACGCTTATGCCGCAGGGTTAGCTCACAAAGCCCAGCAAGCCCTAATCCAGCAAGGATGGCAACAGCCAGCTACAGGACAACCGCTTTCCTTTGCTGAACTCTTTGATTTCATCACAACACCTCGGCCTCTTCAGTCAAGTGCGATTGAACTGTCGGAGAACTTGAAACCTCCATGTCTAGTAATGGTGGAAGCCTCGATGGGAGAAGGTAAAACCGAAGCCGCTCTTTACCTAGCCGATCACCTACAACACCAGGCCAGAGCAGGCGGATTTTACATCGGTCTGCCAACTCAAGCGACTAGCAACGCCATGTTTGGACGGGTTAAGGAGTTTCTACAAAAGCGTTATGCCGATAAGGTGGTGAATCTCACCCTAAGCCATGGGGCCGCAGCCCTCCAGGGAGACTATCAAGAAACCGTCTGTCGGTTGGATCAGGTCTACGACCAAGAGGGCAACGGTGTTTTTGCCAGCGAATGGCACACGGCCCGCAAACGAACTTTGCTGAGTCCCTTTGGGGTGGGTACCCTGGATCAGGGGTTGATGGGGGTCGTGAGATCCCGTCATCAATTTGTTCGCCTCTTTGGTTTAGCCGGACGCACGATCATCCTGGACGAAATTCATGCCTATGACCTCTATACCAGCACTCTGCTAGAGCGCTTCTTAGAGTGGGCTGCTGTATTGGGATCTCCAGTGATCGCCCTCTCTGCGACCTTGCCCAGTGCCACCCGTCAAAGATTGCTCACGGCTTATGCCACGGGCTGTAACCAGCCAGCGCCAGCTTTACCAGAGGCACCTTATCCCCGTATTACAGCCTTCTCAGGTGGAATAGCTTCGGCCCATTCGTTTGCTGCCTCAGATCATGTTTGTCGAGCCTTGGCCATTCGCTGGGCTAACGATGACGAATGGCCCGCTGAACTACACCAGGTGTTAAGCGATGAAGGCGGTTGTGTGGCGGTGATTTGCTCTACCGTTAACCGTGCCCAGGCAGTCTACCAACGGCTGCAAGAGCACTTTGCACCCGAAGAACTGGGTCTCTTCCATGGACGATTTCTATTCAAGGATCGGGAGCGGATCGAAAAGGACTGCCTAGAAAAATTTGGCAAAGGGACTGACTATCGGCCCCAGCGCTTTGTCCTAGTGGCGACCCAGGTGATTGAGCAGAGCCTAGATGTTGACTTTGATCTGATGATCAGTGACCTGGCACCCATTGACCTACTACTCCAGCGTTCTGGACGGCTCCATCGCCACACCCGCGACGGACGACCAACCCCACTAGCAAACCCAACCTTGTGGATTGTGGAACCTAGTTTTACCAATCAAGGCCAAGCAGACTTTAGGGAGAGCGGCTATATCTATGACCGTCACATCCTACTCAGGAGTTGGCTTGCTCTACGGCAACGTCCCCAAGTTCAACTGCCCCAGGAGATGGATAGCCTCATCGAGTCGGTTTATGACTTAGAGATGGCCGTTCCTGAAGGTGTAGAGGCTATTCATGCCGAGGACTGGCAAACCTCCCTGGAAAAGTACAAAACCGAGGAGGAAGAGGCTAAGAAGACCCGCGCCAACCTGGTCAAAATTCCGCCCCCCCATGCGGACACCAAGCCCGATGAGTTCACCTACCTGAGAAAGGAGGATGACGAAAGCGCAATTGCCGCCGCCACCCGCCTAGGTGAACCCTCTGTAGCCACCATCTTTTTGCAACGTGCCGAGGCAGGGCTGGTATTGCCGGACACCCAGGATTCGGTAGACCTAACTGCCAAGCCTGACCTAGCCATGATTCGCAAACTATTGGCCCACAGCACCCGTATTTCCAAGCCACCCCTTGTGAAAGCCTTGTTAGCCCAGGCTAATCCCCCCACCTGGACATCGGCCCTATTGCGGAACTGTCGCTATGTGGAGGTCAACGCCCAGGGGGTAGCCGTGGTGGGGGATTGGCAACTGACCCTTGATCCGCTGCTGGGGGTGTTGATTGAGAAAGAAAAACAATCTTGAAGGAGGTTTGCCAAAAATGTCATTTAACTTGATTGATGAGTCTTGGCTTCCAGTGGTGAATCAAGACTTTCAGATACAGGAAATCTCCCTGCTTGAACTATTTCAAACTTGGGAGACTTGGAGAGAAATTCAAGCAGATAACCCACCGACGACTCTAGCGATCTATCGCCTACTGCTGGCTATTCTCCATAGTGCTTACCAGGGGCCAAAAAATGAAGATCACTGGGAAGAAATCTTTGAGGATAACGGGCAAACGGCCATTACGTATCTCAACCAATGGCGGAATCGCTTTGATCTACTCCACCCAGAACAGCCCTTTATGCAAGATCCCATCTTGCCCTTGGAGAAAGCAGTTCCCATCTATGCCATCCACACCATGAGCACCTCCCAGGTGTTTTCCCACGAGCATGAATGGAGCGGCTACAGCATTTCCCTAGCCCAATCGGCCCGATTACTGGTAAGGCTTCAGGGTGTAGATATTACCAGCCTACGTGCCTTCTATGTGGGGCAATCTAGCGGCAATCGCTCGGCAGTGAATACTCCCACAGTAAATGCCGCTAATGTGCTGATTCGGGGCAGCACTCTTAAGCAAACGCTGATGTTTAACCTGATGCGTTACGATCCGGCCTCGGAGGTACCCAGTGTGGTAACGGGTGAGGATATACCTGCCTGGGAAACCAGCTATGCAGGTAGACCCCAAAAAACGGTTCCCAAAGGCTACATTAGCTATTTGACTTTTCCCTGGAGACGGTTACGCCTATTTCCTGAAGATGGTCAGGTCAGCCAGTTGGCAATCACCATGGGTAATTCCCTACCGGATAAAGTGCTACCTCAACAGTGGGAGTGTGGGGTTGCCTATCGCGAGGACAAGCCTGTGAGATTGTCCTTGACTAAGCAGCTTTGGCGCAATGCTGATAGTTTTTTGCTAACCGCAGACAATCAAAAACGTCCCCGCATTATGGATTGGCTAGCCAACTTGAAGCAGGAGGATCTGGTAGAAAACGTAGTCACGTTACAAATCTCTGGTCTCAGTGCGGATAAGGCTAAGCCCCTAGGCTGGAGTTGGGAACAGTTTTCGGCACCAATCCAGTACGTGATCGATGGGAATTTAGCCCAAACGTTGAAGATAGCAATCACAATCGCAGAAGATCATCAACAAGTTTTTCGTTCCTTTCGAGGTAGCCCTTACTTTGCCCTAGCCGAGGCGTTGAACAACGGAGATGCTGGTAGTCTTGCTAATGCTCTTGATGGGGAATCTCGTTATTGGGCAAGCCTTGATAATGCCTTCCTAAAATTACTGAATGCTTTACCCAATGATATCCATACCGGAGCCGATGGCATTCCTATCTATGGCAATACAGAACTCCCCGCTTGGACAAAAATTGTTCAAGACATTGCCCGTAGAGCCTTCACTGACTCCATTATCTCTATCCGCAACTACCAAGCAAGATCCGCCGCTCTCCGAACTCTGGAATGGAAACTAGCCGATTTACGGGCTAGCCCAGAGGAGAAGGAAGCCAAGAAAATTAAAGCTGCTGCCAGGAAAAAACAAGCCATTGCTCAGTAGGATTCTAATTCATGACCACAACTCAAACCACATCTCGTCCTCGTCTAGAGCGAGAAGTGAATTTCCTTCGGACGGTTACAGAGCGCATTGAAAATGACAATGGTGCTAAAGCTACCTTCAAGCGGGCACTATCTGGCGAACACAAGTATATTCGCAAGGTCTATCCTTTTGTGCTGCCCTACCTAGAGGGTATCCACGAGCGGCAACAGGATATTTGGATCTTCATCGCTTGCCTCTCGATTTTCCATGTCCAAGACTCTGAGTCAGCCCCCCGTAATTTTGCCAAAAGCTGCCTGGACTTACATAACAGCAGTGACTCCAAAGGCCCAGAACGACGGTTTAGAACGTTGCTAGATACCGATTTAGATGATATTCAGTCTCCAATCACAGCCCTAGTGCGGCAGATGAAAAGCAAGAAAGATAAGAGAATTTCTGTCTATTATCCCCAGCTTATTGCCGATCTGTGCCGTTGGGAACATCCTGATCAATACATCCAAGACCAGTGGGCGAGAACCTTTTGGGGCGCTTCAAATTTGCAAAAAGAGCTTCAATCTGATCAAGCCTCCGATAGACAAGATTAGTTGTCAATTGTGAATTGAAGGCAAGTAAGTCTAGCAAAGACTAATTCAATTCTTCAGTCCAATACCTTCAAGCAGGAAGATTCATCATGCAACTCGAACTTCATCTAATCCAAAGCTTTCCCCCTGCCAATCTAAACCGGGATGAAAACGGAATGCCCAAGTCCACTGTCTTTGGTGGTCGCCCCCGTGCCCGAATTTCTAGCCAGTGCCAAAAGCGGGCGGTGCGAAAGTTCTATCAAGAATACGCTGATCTCGATCCAGTCCAATTTGCTGATCGCTCCCGTAATTGGCTTCCCAAGCTTCAGGAACTCCTGATTGGACAAGGCATTGACGCTGAGCGGGCTACCGTCGCTGCTCGTCTAGCGTTGGAGGAAGGACTCAAGCTCAAATTTAACGATGAAGGCAAAGCGACGACCATTGTTTTCCTAGGACAGACAGAACTCGCGGCCATCGCTAATGTCCTTGGCAACAACTGGGTAACTATTGAGCCCGGACTCATTGGAGAAAAGCCAGAACTACCCAAGGAGATTACCAAGACCATCCAAAAAGCCTTAGTTGAAACTGGCAAACCGGGTGATGTAGCCCTCTTTGGCCGTATGATGGCTTCCTTACCCACAGTGAATGTGGATGCTGCTGTGCAAATGGCCCACGCTATCAGCGTCAACACCCTACAACAGGAGTTTGACTTCTTTACCGCTGTGGACGATCTAGGCGGCAACGACGAAACCGGAGCCGACCACATGGGCGAAACGGGCTACAACAGCTCTACCTACTATCGCTTTGCCACCCTAGATACCAACCAACTGGCCCAAAATTTGGGTGGGACGGATCACCTAGATGCGGTGATCAAAGCTTTTGCTGATGCCTTTGTTCAAGCGATTCCCAGCGGCCATCAAAATGGGTTTGCTGCCCACACTCGTCCCGCTGCGGTGGTGGCCATCGTCCGTCAAGGGCAACCTGTTTCCCTAGTCGATGCCTTTGAAGATCCCATTGCCCCGAAGGGTGGAAGGAGCCTACTAGAAAATGCCGTTAAATCACTGGATACTCACTGGGCCGATCTGACCAAAATGTATGGCGAGGCTGGCGTAGTCTATAAAGGCATTGTTACCCGTACAACCCTAGCCGAGCAACTTAACGCCCTGGCCGAGGTAGAACGAGAGTCAGTGGAAACACTTCTGAAGGAAGCTCTAGAAGCTGCTCTCAGCAACGGAGGAAAGTAGGATGTCCACTCTCCTGATGCGACTCCGGGCACCGATGATGAGTTGGGGCGACCACAGCCAGTTTGGCCACCGGGATAGCCGCCGTGAGCCGACTAAATCTGCGGTGATTGGACTGCTCTGTGCCGCCCTGGGGCGTCCCCGATGGGAATCTATCTACGACCTCGCCGCTCTCAAGATGGGGGTGCGCGTGAACAAGGAAGGTGTCTTGCAGCGGGATTATCACACTGTGCAGGACAACCTGTGGGATAAGGAAAAGGCCAACACCACCCTGAGTGAGCGCTACTATGTGGCCGATGCCGATTACTTAGTGGGCCTAGAGGGAGAGGTTGAATTACTCACTCAACTGGACGCAGCTCTCCAATCTCCCTGTTGGCAACTGTACTTTGGTCGCAAAAGCTTTATCCCTAGCCATCCTATCCGAGTGGGCATTGTGAAACAGCCCCTTTTAATTGCCCTGCAAACAGCCACCTATGAGCATCGAGGCCGAAAGGCTCCGCCATTTCCCCTGCGCCTGGTGCTAGACGCTGAGGATGGTACCGATACCCGTCAGGATGTGCCCCTCGATTGGCAACGTCGCCGCTTTGGTCGCCGCACTGTTGCCACCACCTATCATTCGCCGGAGGTCTTATGTACCT
This sequence comes from Phormidium sp. FACHB-1136, assembly GCF_014697375.1. Classification (GTDB taxonomy): domain Bacteria; phylum Cyanobacteriota; class Cyanobacteriia; order Phormidesmidales; family Phormidesmidaceae; genus Nodosilinea. The sequence goes on along the minus strand of NZ_JACJRS010000011.1, from coordinate 52,430 downwards.
TTCCCAGCTAATCCTCAATCCCCGTGAAACGGTGGTGTTGCGAGATTTGAGCAATGCCCACAAGTTTCACCAGCGGATGATGCAAGCCTTTCCTGATGAGGAAGACCGTGCTCAGCCCCGCCAAGATTGGCACATCCTCTTTCGCCACGAGCCAGATAGTGATGTGGTCTTAGTTCAGTCTGAGATTGAACCCGACTGGCATAAGCTACCAATTGGGTATCTAAATAACCATTCGATCAAATCAATGAACCTACTCCCGGAGGGGCGCTTTCAGTTCCGTCTTCGGGCTAACCCCAGTAAGCGGGACTTCAAAACCAAGAAGATTACTGGGTTTTACCACCGCCCGGATCAACTGGCTTGGCTAGAACGCCAGGGAGAATGCCAGGGATTCCGACTGCTTGAGGTTGATATTATTCCCTCGCCCAATGTGTTTGGGACGAAGCAAAAGGGGCAAGCTCCGGTACGGCTGACGACCGCCCTCTACCAAGGCACCCTAGAGGTGACAGCCCCCAGCACGTTTATGACGGCTGTGCAGCAAGGTATTGGTCGCGGCAAGTCCTATGGGTGTGGCCTTCTGTCACTTGCCCGACTTCGCGCCTAAGTTCCTTAGTGTTCCCTTCCTGAAACATCGTTATTCCACAATCTAACTATCATGTCTAGACTGCGAACATTGCCAAAGGCGCGTGATCGCATCAGCTTCCTGTACTTTGAACATTGCCGCATCGAACAGGATGACCGAGCGATTGCCGTTTTCAAAGAGAAAAGTAAGTTTTTTGTGCCCTGTGCGGCCATTTCAACTCTGCTCCTAGGGCCAGGAACATCAATCACCCATGCGGCCATCAAAACCCTATCGGACAATGCCTGCCAGGTGCAGTGGGTGGGTGAAGGCTTAATGCGCTTCTATGCCCATGGCCGCAGCGGGGCCAACAATGCTAGAAGACTCATTCATCAGGCAACCCTGTGGGCTGACTCCATGCAGCGGCTGGCGGTGGTGCGGCGGATGTACCTGTTCCGATTTGAGGAACCCCTGAGTGAAGACCTGACCCTGCAACAAATCCGTGGCCATGAAGGGGTGCGAGTACGAACCCTCTATCAACACTGGAGCCAAAAAACGGGAGTGGAATGGAGTGGGCGCGACTACAAACAAGACAACTGGGATGCCGCTAACCCCATCAACCAAGCCCTTTCCATCGCTAACACCTGTCTCTATGCCGTCTGTCAGGCCGCTCTACACTCGGTGGGCTACTCCCCAGCCTTGGGCTTCATTCATACTGGCAAGCCCTTGTCTTTTGTCTATGATGTGGCGGATTTATATAAAGCGGAAACGACGATTCCAGCCGCCTTTGAGGCCGTGGCTGAAACCTATTTCGATCTTGATACCCTGGTACGCCGCAAGTGTCGAGAGCGATTTAGCGACTATCGCCTGATGAATCGCCTGGTGCAGGACGTGGATCGGGTGCTGGGTTTTGGTGAGGAGGAAGATAACGAACCCATTGCCTTCCTATGGGATGACGTTTTGGAGTGGGTGGAAGGTGGGAAAAACTGGGGTGAGGAGGACAACTAGGTGATTGTGCTCATTTTGGAGAATGCCAAACCTACACTGCGGGGTGAGTTGAGTCGCTGGCTGTTTGAAATCAAGGCTGGTGTCTTTGCAGGACGGGTATCTGCCCTGGTGAGGGATGAACTCTGGGATCTCATCGAGCAGAAACTCGGCAAAGGCTCTGCCGTGATGATCTTTCCCCAACGCGGAGAACAAGGCTTTGCAGCCCGAATGCTGGGGACTCCCTCTAGGTCTCTTGTAGACATAGAGGGGTTACTACTGGTCAGAACCCCCTAAATTCGGCTATTCTGGAATGCGTTGTCCCCACGCTGGTGGGGGTGAACCGCTAGGGGTAATGATTCCGAGGGACGACCAGGCCAGTTGTCCCCACGCTGGTGGGGGTGAACCGGCCCAAGCCCTCAACATCTCGGCATCCGAGTTGAGTTGTCCCCACGCTGGTGGGGGTGAACCGCTTTGACTCGATCCTCAAAGGCTTCGGGCGTTGAGTTGTCCCCACGCTGGTGGGGGTGAACCGATAGTGGTAATGTAGCAGTGATAGTTCCCACTGCGTTGTCCCCACGCTGGTGGGGGTGAACCGCCTGTCATGATTTCCAGGACGGGCAAGAATTGACGTTGTCCCCACGCTGGTGGGGGTGAACCGCCGTACCGGGATTGCTATGAGCATACTTTCCCGACGTTGTCCCCACGCTGGTGGGGGTGAACCGAATGGCCTACTGCGGAAAATCCATCCCGATCACGTTGTCCCCACGCTGGTGGGGGTGAACCGATTGCCACTTCCGCCCTTAACTAATGGTGGGGGCGTTGTCCCCACGCTGGTGGGGGTGAACCGCTGCTGACCCTGCCCACGGGGCCGTTTGGGCACAGTTGTCCCCACGCTGGTGGGGGTGAACCGGCTAGCATGGGCGTCCATGGCTACCGAATCAACGTTGTCCCCACGCTGGTGGGGGTGAACCGACCAGCCAAGCCCGCCTGCTGCACCGTGCCCTGACGTTGTCCCCACGCTGGTGGGGGTGAACCGCTATGGGGATCGTATACCTAGAACCTGTGCAAGGGTTGTCCCCACGCTGGTGGGGGTGAACCGTATTAACCTGGGCCGCTGCCGTTCAGCAATTCAAGTTGTCCCCACGCTGGTGGGGGTGAACCGACGTGCGCACGATTGAGGGCGCGGGCCTGGTGGGCGTTGTCCCCACGCTGGTGGGGGTGAACCGCGTACGGCAAGACCTGGGAAGGGCAGTTCACCGAGTTGTCCCCACGCTGGTGGGGGTGAACCGGTCAACGTACCCGCCGCAACTTGCACCTCGCCAGGTTGTCCCCACGCTGGTGGGGGTGAACCGCCCTTGCGCTACAATGGTTTCAGCGATTCACCCCGTTGTCCCCACGCTGGTGGGGGTGAACCGAGCACCACCACCCAGAGGACAAATAGATGACTATCGTTGTCCCCACGCTGGTGGGGGTGAACCGGATAGCCTACGCCGCCTGACCAGATGAGGTAGCGTTGTCCCCACGCTGGTGGGGGTGAACCGGCTGCTCCAAAGAGCAAGCCGACAAGGAAGCCGCGTTGTCCCCACGCTGGTGGGGGTGAACCGGGCAGGGGTGTACTACTCTCCAGTTAAGGGTGTACGTTGTCCCCACGCTGGTGGGGGTGAACCGGTCTTGGGTGCGTCGCTCATTAGCCCTTCTGTAGGTTGTCCCCACGCTGGTGGGGGTGAACCGCTGCACCCCGGTGAGGGCAACGGCATAGCGCCGACGTTGTCCCCACGCTGGTGGGGGTGAACCGCCGACCGGGCCGCATTGGCTATACCATTCTGGGAGTTGTCCCCACGCTGGTGGGGGTGAACCGTAGGTTGAAGTATTGGCCATCAGTCACACGCCAAGTTGTCCCCACGCTGGTGGGGGTGAACCGCTCAGGGCGTTTTAGTCGATAAATTAAGAGAGAAGTTGTCCCCACGCTGGTGGGGGTGAACCGTCACTCTTCTCCTACCTTCTCGATACCGTGGAACGTTGTCCCCACGCTGGTGGGGGTGAACCGATCGCCCTGTTGCTGAACAACCTAGCCGAGCCACCGTTGTCCCCACGCTGGTGGGGGTGAACCGTTAAGCGATAGGAGTTAACGGGTTATCAGTCACGGTTGTCCCCACGCTGGTGGGGGTGAACCGCGGCGAAGGATAATCCCAAACAGCAGGAACGCATCGTTGTCCCCACGCTGGTGGGGGTGAACCGGCGACCTAGCCACGGTATCCGGCCCCAAGTTCCACGTTGTCCCCACGCTGGTGGGGGTGAACCGCCGTAGGGCAAAATCTTGAGGGCTTTCCGGGTTCGTTGTCCCCACGCTGGTGGGGGTGAACCGCCCGTCCGGGTGCAGAACACCGGGGGGCTGACTGGTTGTCCCCACGCTGGTGGGGGTGAACCGTTCTTCAACGACGCCACCGACGCCGCACAATGTGGTTGTCCCCACGCTGGTGGGGGTGAACCGTTCACCCGCGTGGACTATCTGCCGGACGGTTCCAGTTGTCCCCACGCTGGTGGGGGTGAACCGCCCGTATCGGTGGACTGGGAGGATCTAACCATCCGTTGTCCCCACGCTGGTGGGGGTGAACCGTTATTGCTCCGGTGTCAGAGGTATGGGGTTGACAGGTTGTCCCCACGCTGGTGGGGGTGAACCGGTTCCAACCCGCTCAGAGAAGGGGGCCGAAAAGGGTTGTCCCCACGCTGGTGGGGGTGAACCGTTTATTGGCAAAATCAAACGCTGTTGCTGTGGAGTTGTCCCCACGCTGGTGGGGGTGAACCGGCACCGACGCGCATGGTGGGTACTGGGTGCCACGTTGTCCCCACGCTGGTGGGGGTGAACCGTTGCCATCGGGAAAAGGTAGAGCGGTGGCATCCCGTTGTCCCCACGCTGGTGGGGGTGAACCGCCCGCCAGACCTACCGCTGGGTTAGCCAAACGACCGTTGTCCCCACGCTGGTGGGGGTGAACCGAAGAAGCCCTAACGCTAGCAGAGATCCGCGCCATGTTGTCCCCACGCTGGTGGGGGTGAACCGGGTTGTCCGGCATTCTGGCTGACCTAAATGCGACGTTGTCCCCACGCTGGTGGGGGTGAACCGGACGCCAAACTTAGGCGGGGTCGTCCCAAGTTCGTTGTCCCCACGCTGGTGGGGGTGAACCGAAATCCCCGCTCAGGTGCTCCACGAGGGGCCATGGTTGTCCCCACGCTGGTGGGGGTGAACCGCCTTGGCAGCAGAATGGGGTCGCAAGTGGAATCAGTTGTCCCCACGCTGGTGGGGGTGAACCGCCGCGCCCTTGCGTTGCCGTGCCTCGGCTTCTAGGTTGTCCCCACGCTGGTGGGGGTGAACCGGGTTTCCTGCTTACGCCTGTGAGTTTAAGGGCTGGTTGTCCCCACGCTGGTGGGGGTGAACCGATTGGCTAGAAGAGGATTGGCACCTAGAAGAGGCGTTGTCCCCACGCTGGTGGGGGTGAACCGTCAGCACAGTAGGAGCGGCCATCACAGCTAGGGCGTTGTCCCCACGCTGGTGGGGGTGAACCGACCTGACTGAGTCGCTTGTGGCGGTGCAGCGGGCCGTTGTCCCCACGCTGGTGGGGGTGAACCGTCCTCAAATCCTGTCGGGTTGTCAAAAACTTCAAGTTGTCCCCACGCTGGTGGGGGTGAACCGTATGGGAGGCATCATGATCGGAATCCTCGCCATAGTTGTCCCCACGCTGGTGGGGGTGAACCAGAGGGTTGGGTAGTTCAGTCAGCACCGTCTGAAGTTGTCCCCACGCTGGTGGGGGTGAACCGGCGACCTGTGCCCCATACGCGACCGCTGTAGAGAGTTGTCCCCACGCTGGTGGGGGTGAACCGAGGCACGGTCGATCAGGATTCCGGTGCAGGCTACGTTGTCCCCACGCTGGTGGGGGTGAACCGGATACATCGGACTGACGCCTCAAACCATTGCCGCGTTGTCCCCACGCTGGTGGGGGTGAACCGGACGACGCAACACCCCCTTTGGGGGAAACCTTCAGTTGTCCCCACGCTGGTGGGGGTGAACCGTCCCGTCATCGTTTACGGCTTTGCTGTTAACAGGGTTGTCCCCACGCTGGTGGGGGTGAACCGTTCCAAAATCAACCCTACTTAGTATCCACTTGGTACGTTGTCCCCACGCTGGTGGGGGTGAACCGGGCGGGCCGTTACACCCTTGGCTGTTTGCCCTGGCGTTGTCCCCACGCTGGTGGGGGTGAACCGTCCTCAAATCCTGTCGGGTTGTCAAAAACTTCAAGTTGTCCCCACGCTGGTGGGGGTGAACCAGACGACGGCAAGGGTGTCCACCCTCACCGAGAGGCCGTTGTCCCCACGCTGGTGGGGGTGAACCGCCGGAATCTTGCTCGATGGGATGGCTGGTTCTACGTTGTCCCCACGCTGGTGGGGATGAACCAGAGAGAACAGACCACCCCATAAAATGCGTATGTCGTTGTCCCCACGCTGGTGGGCCATCACTCCACACCCTACCCGCTGCCCTGGTGGTTTTTTGTGGGTGGCCTCTCTTGGGCTATGCTGCTACTGCCCACACGGAGCCATGGCCATGCCTGACTACCTAAAGCCCATCAGCATTGGAGATCGCATCGACCCACCCCAGGAAGCGGAGGGGGCGCGGTTTACCTGGGTAGAAGACCACTGTGAACTAATGATTAGCCTCAGTGGGCTACGTCCAGCGGAGGTGAAGGGCGTAGAGAAGGGGGTGTTTGAGTTTGGGCTGAATGTGGTGGAGTCCATGCCCTTTGTCTGCTTTCGAGTTTTTGAGGTAGTGGGCGCTAAGGGCTTTGGGCGGCCACAGCGGGGAAAAGTAGTACTGCCCTGGCATGAATGCCCCTTCCACCTGGCCCGATTCCACCCCGATGTTTTACCCCACTTTGACGACTTCAGGACTATCCCAGAGGCCCGCCTAGGCATCATCGTCATTTTGACCGACTGGCCAGGAATGACAGTCAAAGCGCTGCGGTTCTTCACCGTGTCGCCCTTCTTCACCCAGAAGTTAATTGAGGCACTGCTGGCCACTGCCCCGGCCTATACCTTCGAGGGCTATGAGCAGGGGGTACAGCGAGTGTTTCATGCCTACCCGGTGAATGCGATCAGTGATGGTTCACGGGTGCGGTGTAAGTCTGGGGACTGAGGACTGACGATCACTACTGTGCCGGAAAGCTAAACATCTGCACCGCATAGATTTCAGTCCCTAGCGGATTAGCCACAATGCCATAACCAAAGTCTGAAAAACTTATAGAGTAGCCCTGTACACCGGGTCAGATGGAGCCATAGGCTTGCCCACACCTTCAACAAGTGGCTCGGCCCAGGTGTCGTTATACTTCCGATAGGCGACAGTACCGCCAGGGAAGACAAAATATTCTCCTTCTGCTAGCGATCCATAACTAACCGATGTCTTCTCAATGTTCATGAGTTAGCTCCCAACTAGACCAACAAAATTGGACTCTTTAAATTTTAGTCACCAAGACGGCAGCGGCTAAAGTCAATCTGTGGCCCCGTCGAGCAGTACACCAGGCTACAGGCTGCTTCGAGGGCATCCTGGCTGGTGGGGTAGGTTTCGCCATCGGTGAGGGTCGTGAGTTCAGGGGTAATCACCCAGCAGCAAAAGCCCGTGGTGCGGCGATGGGTCACAGCCACAATCCAGTCGGGGAAGGCAATCAATTCGGTCACGGTCTGCTTGGCCATGTCTACCCCCTGACAGTGGGAGGTTCAAGCTCAGTCATCCTCTGTGGTCTGGATAACTACCTATTGCGATTTGGAACAAGTGTACTAAACTGTTTCTCTAAAGGCAACTGTTCTGGGGTTCAGGGGTCTTGTTCTATCGTACTGAGGGAATTATGGCAGGTCGGAAGAGTAGCAAGTCGGCGGATGACACCATTAAGGCAACACCGGAGCAGGTGGAGAAAGCCAAGGCGTTGACGATGGTGCTGAATCAGATTGAGCGCAACTTTGGCAAAGGGGCCATCATGCGCCTCGGCGATGCCGCCCGGATGAAGGTAGAAACCATTCCCACCGGGGCGCTGACCCTTGACCTGGCCCTAGGCGGTGGTCTACCCAAGGGGCGGATTATTGAAATCTATGGCCCTGAGAGTTCGGGGAAGACCACCGTGGCGCTGCATGTTCTCGCTGAGGTGCAGAAGATGGGTGGGGTCGCGGCCTTTGTGGACGCTGAACACGCCCTCGACCCCATCTATGCCGCTGCCCTGGGGGTGAATGTGGATGAATTGCTGGTCTCCCAGCCGGATACCGGAGAGATGGGCCTAGAGGTGGTGGATCAGTTGGTGCGGTCATCGGCCATTGATGTGGTGGTGGTGGACTCCGTGGCGGCCCTCGTGCCCCGTGCGGAGATTGAGGGGGAGATGGGCGATGCCCACGTTGGCCTCCAGGCAAGGCTGATGAGTCAAGCCCTGCGGAAGATTACCGGGAGCATTGGTAAGTCGCAGTGTACGGTCATTTTCCTCAACCAGCTACGCCAAAAGATTGGCATCTCCTACGGCAATCCTGAAGTCACCACCGGGGGGAATGCGCTCAAGTTCTATGCCTCGGTGCGCCTAGACATTCGCCGCATCCAAACCCTGAAGAAGGGCACCGAAGAGTATGGGATTCGGGCCAAGGTGAAGGTGGCCAAGAACAAGGTGGCCCCGCCCTTCCGCATTGGCGAGTTTGACATTCTCTTTGGCCAGGGCATCTCTAGCATGGGCTGTTTGGTTGACCTAGCCGAGCAGCATGGGGTGATCGTCCGTAAGGGAGCCTGGTACAGCTACGAGGGCGATAACGTGGCCCAGGGGCGAGACAACACCGTGCAGCGGCTGCTTGAGGATGCTGAGTTCGCTAAGAAGGTAGAGGCCCAGGTGCGGGAGAAGCTGGAGATCAGCGGCGGGGTGGTGGCCAACGGAGATGTCGAGATTGAAGTGGAGGACGAGGATGAAGCCTATCTGGACGAGGACGAGTAGGGATCTGTCCTAGCGCCTGACCAAACAAAACCCCCACCGTGGCTACTGAGGCTCGGTGGGGGAATATCAGGGTGCATCGTAACTGTGTTTAGCTACTAGGTTTAGCTTTCCCAATGATCAAAACAAACATCCATCGGCTGAGAACAATAGGCCATTTGGAGTAGAAGCCCCTAGCGGCAGGAGTCCCCGGCTACAAAAAACAAGCCCCTTCATTCTCCCCAGAACGGCTCGACTCCAGCTAGGGGGCTACTCCTGTGAGTGGTAGCTGATCGTGAACGGGCTAGGCCGTGGAGGTAATAGTCCCCTCGTGGTTTAGCGGAGAACTCCGTCCAGTTTGGCCTCATCCAGTTTGGCCCCATCCAGTTTGGCCCCGCGCAGGTCAGCCCCGCGCAGGTCAGCCTCATCCAGTGTGGCTCTGCTTAGGGTTGCCATGTACAGGATGGCTCCGTTCAGGGTAGCCCCGTCCAGTCTTGCCTCGCGCAGGTCGGATTTGCCCAGGTCAGCGTTGTTCAGGTCGGCGTAGCACAGGCTGGCTTGGTGCAGGATGACATAGCGCAGGCTGGCCTTGAACAGGCTGGCCCCGTCCAGGTAGGCCCTAAACAGGTTAGCTCCGTCCAGTTTGGCTCCGTTCAGGTTAGCCCTGTTCAGGTTAGCCCCCTTCAGTCTGGCCCCGTTCAGTTTGGCTCCGTTCAGGTCGGCTCCGTTCAGGTCGGCTCCGTTCAGGTCGGCCTCGCGCAGGTCGGCCCCGCTCAGGTCAATCTCAATTTCATCGTTCGACTGTCTCCAATCGTTCCATTCCTCAACACCCTGTTTCAGCAAATTCACTTGTTCTTGGTTAGCCATCTCACGGTCACTCGATAAACACTGCTATAGCCAGTATTTTTCACCGATAGCCAAGGAAAATCCCATTGTTAAGAAAACCGTTACTTTTTCAACTAAATACAAGCAAACTAGGACTATAGCTAGCTCCTAAGAGGATTTACTAAGGAATGCTCCACCTCATCTTTGTGGCAGTGGGAGTCCTCAAGCACTCATCCCCCTAGAGCAGCATCAGCGCCTACAAATAGCAACTACTCCCCTCACTCCCCCCAGAGCGGCTATAGCTCGACCTTGCCCCACAGGAACGGCCCGCTGAATCGGTGTCGTAGGGACATTCGCAGCTACCCTGTACCGGGGCGCGGCTGGGGGTAAGGTCTTTGGCCTCTGGGCTGGTGGTGGTGACCTTGGGTGGCTCTGGGGTGGCCTCTGGTGCGGTGCTAGAACGATTGCTCCGGCGATAATCCCACGGCATCACAGGATTGTCCTGATTCCAAAAGTTGAGGCGCTGCTGTCGGGCCTGTTGTTCGGCGGCTAGCAGGGCATCTCTGGTGTCGGGACAACTACTTAGGAATTGGGTATAGACCACCGCATGACCTTCCTGCACCATCTGGAGGTTGACGAGCTGGCCCCCTGCGTAGACTTCCGCCACCATGCGCCCATAGCGGTCGGTATCGGCCTCTCGGAACTGAATGGTGGAACCCCTAGGGGTAAGCTGTCGTAGGCGTTCTGTGGCGGCTGGCCCCCAGGGCGTTTGTGAGGTCTCCGGGGCATCGATACAGGCAAAGCGGACGGTGACGGTTTGGCCCTGGTAGTCCATCCTCAAAGTGTCGCCGTCGCCCACAGAGACAACGGTGGCCACCGGAAGGTTGAGGCTGGCCAGGGCGGGGGCCGGATCTGTGGTGGTGACTGACGCTGGTGGGGCGGGTTCTGGGGTCGGCTCTGGGTCTTCGGCGACCTGGGGCGGGACGATCACCACCTGGTCTTGGGGAGTTAGGTTCTCTGGCTGAACGGTTGTTGGACTGTTACAGCCTACGATTACTGCTGCGACAATCAATGAGCTTACCAAATACCTGTTTTTCATTGTTCTTGATGTGCCGAGGTTTTACTCTCTACTGATCTTTTCTCGCAATTGCATCGCTCTATACCTTGATAGCGCTACAGATTCGATTGTCAACAACCCCACTTTGTTGAAGCGCGGTCACAACGCCAGCGCGTCCCCCCGCTACTAGAAATAACTCATCCTGTGCCCTGGTCATGGCTACGTAGAGTTGCCGCCTCGCCAGGGCTTGTTTCTCTAGATCATTGGCATTACAGTCCCAGAACTGATCCAACCACAGTAGCACCACTACCTTGAACTCTAGACCTAGGGATGAGAGACAGGTAATCACTCGTATCCCTGGCTGTTTGGCACTGTAGTTAACCTTGGTATTTTGGTTTTGTGTGACCCAGTAGATGGGCAAGCCCAGAGCTTGTAAACCTCTGAGGAGGGTGGTAAAGTCTGCGGCTTCCTTACTTCCCTTGTATTTGTAAAGGATGGCAATATCTGAGGGACTGTAGCCCTGCCTGATTAGATGTTGTATCTGCTCAATAGTCACATCTACAGCGGTGACTCTAGACCCGGCTTGGTAGAGGGTTGGGCGAGGCCCTGACCTGAGGGCAGCGTCAGGGACAATGGTGGGAAAAGTAGCATCATCGGTTAGGTCTTGATCAGTGGTGTGTACCACCGTCCAGGCTGCTTCTAGGATTTCCTTGGTATTGCGATAGTTTTGAGTCAGCTTCATGGATCGCCCTTGGGCCTTGATGCCAACGGACTTCCAGGTGAACTTAGACCGATGGTAAAGACTTTGATTGCCATCAGACACAATTACTAAATCGCCGTTCTCCACGTCTTTGAGGCCAGCTACGCAGCACAGGAACCAATCACGAGTAAAGGTGTGGGCCTCATCAACTAAGATAGAGTCCCAGCGCTGATCTAGGGAAAGAGATTGAAGTTTGGTGAGTACCTGTTGCCCCATGTAGGCGTTGCATTCTTCCTCGGTCTTGAAGCTGTCGTATCGGGGAAGCCACTTAATTAGGCTTTTGGCCCAATCATGGAAATGCATCACCTGAATACAGGTTTGGTAGTGGGGGTTGAGGGTGTCACTATACAACAGTGATCGCAGGTGGGCTGCCAGCGTAATGTTGAAGCACAGGATCAAGATGCGCTGGTCAGGATGGCGGTTGGCCAATACTTTGGCACGGGCCACCAGAATAAGAGTCTTGCCAGAACCTGCTACACCAGAGATCAGGCGGTGGCCATCTTTCATGTTGCGGGCCATGCGTTCTTGATCAAGGTCAAGGGGAACAATTACCGTGCTGTTTTTAGGTATCTCAATCCCCTTCGGAACGCTCTCAGACCCAGCAGGTTTCTCTTTAATGACTGTTTCCGGGTGCAGACAGCCTTTGATAGTGTTCACCTGATCCACAGTCAGGGTAGGAAAACTGAAGTAGACCTTAAACATATCCCGCAACCGTTGAATCAGCATCTCTGGGGTATAGTCTCCCCACGCTAGAAGTTCATCCCGGTAAGCCACTTGGGGCTGATGGAGGAAACTGTAGATGTGTTCCTCATGGGCCTGGGGTTCGGTAATGTTACTCATTACAGCCGCCGTACCCACCGGAAACGATAGTTTGCCCTGGTAGTCACCGCTAGGCTGGCGCAGAATGGGGTAGCCCTTGAAGCGTTCTGCGGCCTCACAGAAGTAGCCATGAGCCTGCCGAAGAGGGGACTGATGGCTCTCAACGATTCCATCTTTACCTTTGACCTTAAAGAAGCGCTCTCCAGCTTCAACGATGCTCCCAGCATACCAACCCTTCACCTCAATGATGAGGAGGCCAAAGGTAGCGCTGAGAATAGTAAAGTCGGGATAGAGATTGCCCTGTAACCTAGGCTCATACCAAACGGTGAAATCCTCTGGCAGCTTGGTTTTAAGGATACTAAAGAGCATCTTTTCGCCCTGGCTGGCCTTGGAAGGGATACTAGCAGGAATGGTAAGTGCCATAGAAGCTTAAGTGATTGGCTAAGCTTAGTTATCCCCAGAACAGCACTAAAGCAACATCTAGGCCAAAAAATATCTAAATTTAGTCATCGGCCCTAGCCATTCAACCGCCACAGCTTACCCATCGCCGTCACTTCAGCGGCCACCATCTTACCCTCCAGCGCCTTGAGGATCGCCCTGGTCGATTCCTGGTGCAGCTCGGCTAGGTTAGCGATCACCCCCACGCTCTGCCCTTCCAACTCACTACAGCAGTTCAGAACCTTCAGGGCCATGCGCTGGGGTTCGTCGAGGTGCGGGGCAATGAGATCCTGCTGGGTTCTGGGTAGTTTGCGGAAGTAGGCCAGGAAGTCTGTGGCGTTCGAGATAGCTGTTAATGTGCCGGAGTACATGGTTAAACCTGATGGGGTTGGAGCTATTGTGCCCAGAATCGGGCGAAAGCTCACACCCCCCTATCCGGGTGAACCCCACCCACCTAATCGGGTGATTCAGCCTGTCTTAGGTGAGACAGCCTAGACCCAACCTAAACGGGTGAAACGGGTAAACCTAAACGGGTGGACTAGGGGAACCACGCTGTCGGGGCACCTGACCCGATTCGGGCCACCCCTGATCCAAAACTCCCCTCGACAAGCTGTAGGAATAATTCTCAATAAGCGATAGTGCGTTTGACCTGTTGGGCTTAAACCAACGTAAAATCAAGAAATATCAGTTCGTAAAATGCCGGATTCGGAACTCGACCCATGCCCAAGGTCAATCGCAATGGTCAGGCCGCCGTTTTGGGGGGTGAACAACTGGAGGAGGTGTTTAAATTCCTGCCACCACCCCATGACGTGATTTTTCAGATCTGCTACTACACCGCTGCTCGCATTGGTGAGGTGGTGCAGCTTCAGGCCGGAGACATCGTAGGCGGCTATGTGGTCTATCGGGCCAGGACGACCAAAACCAAAAAGACCCGCTCGGTGGTCGTTGCCCCACCGCTGGCAAAAATCTTGGCCGATGCGGATCTACCCAAGCAGGGCTATCTATTCCCTGGACGGTTTCAGGGCCACATCACCACCCGCGCCTGTGACAAAGCATTGCGGCAAACGCTCGATTACTTGGGCGTTCGGGGTGTCTCAACCCATAGCTTCCGGCGCTCACTGCTGACGATGATGCACTTTGAGAAGGGCTACTCCCTGCGAACCCTTCAGAAGATCACCCAGCATGAGGACATCGGCAACCTGGCGCGATACCTAGAGATTGGGCAGCAGGAGGCGGATGAGGCGTTGAGGAGTTTGTGGGGGTAGCGATGCAAGAGAGTTTCCCATGGTCAGAACATCTCAAGCTCACTATAAGACTTGCTAACCAAGGGATTAAGCAGTTCTAGTCCAATTTCACGAAAACGAAATGTGCTATACATATCGGTTTTCCAGGGAAATTGGAGAAATTTGAGTAACTTTCTCTTCCCGTGAGGAGTTGTAAAAAATCAAAATAGCAAGAGAAAAACATATGAAAGGGAACATAAGAAAGGGTATAAGAAATTCTCTCTTTCTAGGTCTTGTGTCCTCTTGGAACTTCAATTTTAGTTGCTTAAAAGATTCAGATTCAGCTAAATTTTTGGGCAGGACAAAGTAGATATTACCTTCCCTCGCAACGGCGGAAACCTCGTCGCCAGGGAAAACTAAGGAAATGTTGTTGAATTTCTCGAATCCATATTTCTTAAACTTCTTAAGTGGTAACATTTTGGCTTTCCACAAAACGCCCATGTACTGAATCTTGCCAATTGAGTGCTCTCCAATTGGATCGAGAACTACAACTTTATATATTTCCTTCTCTCTCTTCTCTCCTTTGTCATAAATATGCTCTTCAAATTGAAACTCTGGACTAATTTGACTTGAAGAGATTGATTCTGAATTCTGGTTGTCAAATACTACAGGCCGTGATTTTTCGATAAATCCACGAACTGGTGATACTGTCTTATGGCTTTGAAATACTATTGGTAGCCAGTCGGCACAAACAATACTATCCTTAAGAACCTCTCTAGAACGCCTTGAAGCAAGATACAGAGGTGAGTCACTATTCAGAGATTGAAGAGTTCTAATATAGGCTGTTAGAAAGTCATGCGCTACTTTGTCTGGAATAGGTTCACGCATAACAATAGATTGAGGAAGTTGTAATTTTTGAAGACTCCTTGCAATACCTATACCATCGCAGGAGTTGAAGATAGCTAGTTTTAATCCCATTGATATGGCTTTCTTAAAGCTCAAGCCTAACTCAGATAGACAAACAGCTTCTCCATTTTTCAAATAAATAATCCCTTCACCGTTGATGGTTTCACTATGGCCAGAGAAGAATAATATATCCCAAGCGCCAGATTCTAAGGCTTCAACAAATTCTGATCTGGAAGGCTTCAATATTTTTGAAAAAACATCTGTTTGCTTAAAGATCTGGTTATCTAAGATCCATTCGTCTCTTTCAAGATCAAGGCCCTCATTATCTCCGAGGACAATCAGAAACTTTAACCCTTCAAGACGACTCTTTAATCTCAGATTCTTGGAGTAAGTATCTGAATAGCTTTCATCACCTAAATCAAAACAAATCTCTGCGTTATGAAATCCCTTGAGGACATCCCAGCAAAGCCAGGGTAGATCACAGATGATGCTGTCATTAGGACAAACAATAATTTGGATGTTTTCTTTAAAGTGAAGTTCTTGATTGAGTTTTTGCCTAATCGGTTGAAAACCACTGGAGTTCAGCCACACATTCATCTCAGCACTTAGTTTTCCGGCCAGTTGTCTACAGACTTCATTCCATGAGAGGTTTAACTTATCAATAGATAAAGATGATGAACTACCTGGGCAAGTTTCAATTGACTGATCTATGAGTACTTTCCTTACTTTGAGGCGTCTTGGTGTGTCTAATTTACTAAAAGCTATTTTCCAATCCTTGAGGATTTTCAAAAAGCCGTCTGAGATTTTAGGTAGCCAACCTTGAACTACCATGCTGGAAGCTTGCCCTTCATTCCCTATTTCAGCAGTAACTTGGTATAGACTACTATCCGATAGATAATCTAGCCTTAAAACAACTATTTTATTCATTGTGAACACCTAGTATTGCTGAAAAATCAATCAAATTACAAGGTCTTCTCTATGGATAAAACCTTGATGCTGAATAAGGATACTTACTCTTTCACCTGCTTCTCCTTCTATTTCCATCGAGATTGCTGGTGTGTTGTAGCCAGTTTCCTCTTGAGCAACACATGTATCTGTCACATCCAATATTTGACATAATAAGTTCCTTGGCAACACGGAATTACTTTGGCTGGGCAGGATTTCCATAGTAACGTTAAACTCTCGTTGAGGATTTGCAACTGCAATAACTAAGATCACAGAATTTGCGTTGTTTAGATGTGGTGGCCCCAAATGAATAAGTTTTCCTCGTCTAAATTTTCTACTTCTTGCGGTAGTCTCGACATAGGATTTGACATTGAAGGCTTCAAGAGGATGCCAGTTTCTAGCCGAACGATTTTCTCTAAACCACTGACTTAACGTGGTCTTACTTGAGTAATCTGGTGTTTCTCTTAAATAATTTTCGAGAAACCAAAGACTTGAGAAATTCCCTTTCATTAAAGCAGGGAAGGATTTCAAGGAACTGTTTTCTCCTCGCAGTACAGTGACAATATCACGGTCTAACTGAATCTCTCTCAAACCAAATGAATGAAACGCACAAGGGATATCGGAAAGAATATAGTCTATCTGCATCAATCGAGTACTACAGATTTCTACTAATTCTTCATAGTTGCCACCGATAAAACTCCGTTTCGCCTCTTCTAGCTGTAGTGGACTTGGATTTGGACAAACCTGAAAGACATCCTGAATCCTTCCCATAACGTTGTTCGCAATGGTGCTAGAAAGTTCATTTCTGATAACGTTTAGACCTCGTTGAGAGATATAAACTTGAAGATGGCTAGTTTTTAAGCGATGCCAAAGCCTATCAACATGCTCAAGTGGTGGGTTCGTACCATACTGAAGCAAATTATGGAGGAGGGTTGGATAGTGAACCAGAACTTTCATAAGTACTCCTGGTTGATAGTAGATGCTGATTGTTTATAACACCCTGAGCTAGTTCTTACTATTTTAACTAGCTATCGAGCCGCCCTAAAACAAACGACAATAAAAACTTCAACCAAGAGCAAAGGTACTAGGATTTCGATGGTGTTGATTTCCTAACCTTGATTCTGGCTGAACTTTTCATGGGAGATAGTATGGCCTTCATGGATAGCTGCTTGGCTTGGGCCTGCTGTCCTACCTCAATTAATTTAACTATTTGAGAGAAAGTACCTCCATTCTCCGTAATTTCCTGGATTAGCTGTGAACTAATATTGTCCTCCTCTTCGCTAGAGGCTAGCTGCGAATCCTGATGGGAATCCTCTATAAGACGAACCATGGCACTAAAAGATTCGTCACCTTCTGAGATACGAGGAATATAACTGAGCAGATCTTCAGGCGTACACTCTAATGCCGCGCATAGGCGAATGAGTCGGTCTAACCACTCAACACCACTCCTCCCCTTCTCCCAATTTGCGATAGTGGTCTCTGTCACGCCCACTTGCTGAGCTAGCTCTAGCTGAGTTAGCTGTTTTCCCTCTCGCAGGGATGCAATTCGCGGCCTGTATTCCCAATCCATTGCAAACCTCTATATCTATGGACTCTTGGAAGCCTTAGCGGATCTGGCTTTACCTAAAGTGTCTTGCCGCAAGTATATGGCATAAATAGCCCTGTGTAAAGAATTTAGCGTAAAATAAAAAGCCTAAAGAACTTTAGGTAATGTGTGTTATGGTCGGAGCGTGGTTAAATTTACTCTGCATTTGCTAAGGAGGTGCATGATGATGATTGGCCCTCTTCGCGACAATGAGGGACTTGTTTGCCCTCGATGTGGCAAAAAAACTGTTGTTTTGCACGGCGATAGTACCTATGTCTGCCTCGACCATCAATGTGGTTTTCGCCATGATGTATCGGGTAGCCAGGGTGGCCCTGGGGGGGTTCTTGCAGCATTTCTCGGAACTATTTTTCTCTTTGCGCTGCTTTAGAAGCTGTCTGCCGTTTAAGGTCTAGGGTTTGGGCGAATTTAAGCTCAAACCCTTTTTTCTTCTCCCAAGGGCGGGAAGCCACCATACTGGGACTATCAGCCCTTGGATGGTGCTTAGCCTCACGTTCGATGGGTATTACTTTCGGCGCAATCCCATAGGACAGTCCTACAGGACTGTTTCACTTGATTACCATCCTGGGAATGCTAGGGGAGTAGGTCAGGGTGTAACGATGCCTTCTCCAGCGGATGATCCTCAGTCACTAGACATCAACCTCAATGCCAATGGCCATTCAGGAACCAGTGACACCCTTGTTTCCATTGGTGGCAACCTACCCTATTCCTATCTCGTGCCCACTGGAAAGCTGCTGGACGTGTTCTTGGCCCTGAGTGCATCGGGCCGCAACCTCAAGGGGGCCGCGAGGGCAAAGGCACGGAAAAAGTTTAATGCTTGGCTCTACAACCATACCCGTCCTAGATTCGTCTACCTGGTCAAAGAAGGGGTGTTCCACATTGCCTATGCGGGTCAACCAGGGGGCGCAGGGTCTCAACACCATTGGCACATCTTTTGTAATGAGGCATACAAGGCCCAGGTTGAGTTTATCGTCGGGATAACGTCTACCCCACCTCCCGGCCCTGGCAATGCTCAGGGTGGGCCAGGGGGCAACTATACCCAAGAATGGGGCGGGCTGTACCTTCGTTCTGAAGCTGAGATCCGCATTGCTAAAGCCCTGGAGGAGACAGGACTACTCTACTTTGCCAATGTCCGGGGGCGAGTGGGGCTGAAGGATACCCTCGTGAGCGATAGCCAGCTTACGGGCCGGGTGGAGGTGGACTTCATGGTGTTCTACCAGGGGGTGTGTCTCGTTCTGGAGGTGGATGGACAACACCACAATGAACAGGGTCAGGCGGTGCGCGACTATGCCCGTGACCGAGTGCTGTTGAGGGCGGGACTGCCTACGGTGCGGTTTACGGCTAAGGACTGTCTACAGCAACCTCAGCAGGTGGTGTCCGAGTTTGTGTCCATTCTCAAGGAGCAGCGCCGACCGGAGGCAACAACGCCCTACGCCCAGGTGCTCTAGAGGGCTGTCCTGTAGGACTGTCCACCGTTTAGTATGAATGTCCATATCTAGTGATCCAGAGCCATGCTGTCAAAACTGCAAATCGCTCAGATGTACGAAACTTTCCGACATCTCCTGCGAGACTTAGAACCCTTTGTCAATGTGACCGAGATGCGGTTGGCCTTTGATAAGGAGGGCAATGCCTTCCTAGTTGCCCCAGACTTCTCAGAACCTCTGGATACTAAGAACCAAGGGAATCAAGCTGCAAGGGAAGAGATGCGTCAGGTGATTGCCAAACATCGCTCAATCCACTCAGACCCCTTTGCCATCCCGCAGGACAATCCCTAGGCCAGATACCGATCCACCGACCAATCCGGCGGGTTAGTCATGGTGCAGTAGTGTAGCTGGAGGCTCCTTGAACTCGGCTAAGCCTGTCGCCAAGTGACTGGGTACGGAGTGGAGTAACTGACGATGGCTGCGGCTCGGCTCTGTTCTTCGAGCGAGTCTAGAAATCTATCCTGGGCGGCCTGGACTTCCTGGTAATCGTAGTCATCGGTGGCATAGAGCCAGTATTGGCTTGCTTGAGGAAGCACCCCTTTCCTAACCTTGCCGGGGGCACTGTAGGCCAAGTGACAGTGGGAAGCGTGAATGTAGCGCTTGCACCCATCAACGCCGCTATACGGGCAGTGAACCGCATCACAAATGCTGAAAGACTCCACCATTCTTCACTCCAAAATGTTGTGCTAAGGGTAGTCTAATCTTCCCTAGGCCAGATACCGATCCACCGACCAATCCGGCGGGTTAGGAATCGTATGGTAGCCCTGGTCGCTAGCCCGTCGATACCAGACCAGTTCTGACACATGGAAGTCTACATAGCTGGGCACCAGTAGCCCCTTAGCGATGTAGTCAGGGTGGATGAATAGCTGTCCCTCATCGTCGTAGAGGTGAATGCTGACGTTGCGCGGGTGGCCATGGCGGGTACGGCTGGTAATCTCCACCACCACGCCATAGCCGTAGCGGCCTTGGTAGGGGTCTCGGAGCTTCACCAGGTCGCCCCGGTCGAGGTCTTGGGGTTTAGAAGGCATAGGGCAGTCTCCATTACTGGGGAACCTGAGCGGCCTGAATCGAAAGTTGGGCAATGTCCTCGATGCGTTTAGAGGCATTCAAAATCTCGACCCCAACGATGTTGCCGTCCTTGTCGTAGTCGAGGATCACCCCTGGTTTATCCTCGTCGCTTTCGTCGATAGGAGCCTCTGACCAACGGATTCTCAGAATGTCTACCTCAGAGTCGTATTTGGCTTGCATGGCTATCTCCAGTACTTGTTGAGTTTGCTGGTTTTATAAACGGTAACAACCCTAGCGGGGGCAACCGTGATGTTGACAAAGACCCGCAGGAGATAGGTTTTCCCCTGAGTCCCCGCAAATCTGCTTTGGTAAACCATAAGGTCATCTTCCTCGAACTGCTGTTCTGGATCGGCTAAGACCATTTCCACTAACTGGAGCGGAATGCGGCGTTCGCTCAATTCTTCAATGGCATGGCGGGTCAGCCTATAGTCCATCACTACAGCTTCTCCACTTTCCAAGCGGTTTGTGCCCCATTCTTTCCAGCCCTGGTGAATCGAAAGCCGTAACGCTCGAAGGTGGGGCCAGGGAGAGAGGATAGGCCCAGGATGTCAGCCAGTTCCCTAGTGCTGGGTCGCCAATCGTGATCCGCCATGGCCTGAAGCTGCTCGAATCGGGCCAGGGGGTTGATGGGGGGCGAGGGTGGTTGTTGGGTGAGGGTAGCCACCAGGGCTTGCAGTAGTTCTAGCTGTCCTGTCCCGTAGGACTGTCCTACCATGGCTCCCGCTGCCGGGACGAGGTACTGTCCTGGAGTCTCGCGGGACTGTCTGGTGCTGGGGTTGACGATAGCCGCTGCCTCCTCGATGGTCATATCCTGCTGGATGAGGTCATGGAGGTGATCAAGTTGGGCCAACTGGGCTTGGTTGACGTAGGCTTTCCTGTCCCGCTTAATCGTCTTGATGCCCAGCGCCTTGATGCGGTTGAAGACCTGGGAACGGGCTACCCCATAGCGGTCTGGCAAGCTTTGGAGGGGCAGTTCATCAACGGTAAGGTTTGTCATGGCAGGTCTGTCCAGTGGACTGTCTTGCCACCCTACCCACGATGACCGTTACTGTGAACTCCAGAACGACATGGTAAGCTTGTACCATCACACTTCACCCACGCTAGCCCTAGGACAACTCCCCTAGGGCTTTTTCATGGGCTGTTCTGGGGATAACCGTAGATTTCGTAATGATGGTTACGTTGGGGTGTCTCAGTAGTGCCTATAGTGCTGCCTGGTGTGATGGAGATAACGCGATGAATCGGGCGATTTTGGCACTAGCGTCAACCCTAGGTCTGATGGCGGCGTTCGCGGGTGAGATCAGGGCGGATGACCACGGTATGGTGTCCCCCAACGGCGTCAGAACCCTAGCCCCGGAGGGAGCCATTCAGCCGACGGGCACTTGGAATTTGGGCACCCGTGCGGGGGACTATGTGTTTGTGGCGGGAATGCGCGGCATTGACCCAGCGACGAATACCCTTGTCCCTGATGCTGAAGCCCGTATCCGACAAGCCTTCATGAACATGAAACTGATTGCTGAGTCGGAGGGGGCCAGCCTTCAGGATGCCGTTCGCATCGTGGTCTATGTGACGGATATGTACCGCTATCGGCCCCTGGTTAACAAGGTGCAGGAGGAACTGTGGGGCAGTGGCCCTTACCCACCCCGCACCATCGTCGAGGTGGATCGCCTCAATCAGGATGACATCTTTGAGGTAGAAGGAACCTTCTACGCCCCCATGGAATAACGGCTTTCCTCTAAAACTTCCCTTCCTACACAACACCCCCACTGGCTACCAATGGGGGTTTATTTTGGCTGGCTGGCTTTCCATTCCTGGACGGCCTTCTCAATCGCTTTGGCCGCAATGTAGGCCATTGACCGTTCCTCTGCCTTAGCCATAGCGGCTAGGTCTTCCTTCAGATCCGAGTCGAGGTAAACCGAGAGAACTTCTTTTGTGGTGGCCATGGGAGATGTTCTGGGGATAGCCATAATCCTAAATCCTTGAAAGTACCGTAGGGTAATGTACCTTACCTTAAAGTACTTTACCTTTGAGTACACCCGTGCTATCGAACAGGGGAGTAAGCGCACACCTGATACACCCGTCCGCACAGTTAGCGCACGGTTGGCGCACAAGGACAGCACACCTAACGCACAACCCTAGTACAGCAGCAGTGCAGCGGTGATACAGGCGGCGCACAGGCTCAAAACCCCGATTGACAGGGGGTTTGACGAGTTCTCCTAGAAGGAAGCACCGATGGAAAACGGATCACAGTACGCACCATTGCACGTTGAGACTGTAACCCCCGATGTGCAGCCGCACAGCCCCCCGCACAGTAACCGCACACCAGAACGCACGGGGGCGCACACCTACACCCCCAAGGACATTGCTAGTCGCTATCCCGACATTGGGGTAAAGGAAGTCACCATCAGAACCCGTTGGTTTGAGTGGTTGCGACGGGTGGCCCCAGAGCCATTGCTGAAGAATGACCATCGCTATACCGCCCTAGCCGCCGAGTTGTTTGACGACTTTGCCCAGCGGGTGAAGCGCGAGGACATGGACTCGAAGGCGTGGGTGGAGGATGCCAAACGCCGCTATTCCCATGAATGGAGTTCGGCGGGGGTGATTGATGGCGAGTTGATGCCGGAGGAGGTGAGCAACGCCCTAGCTCTGATCCAGACCCAAGGCAACGCCCTACAGACCACCTACCAGCGGGAGATGGCGGACATCCAAGCCTTTGTGGAGCAGTTGAACGCCGCCGAGGATGACTTCTCTGAGGCGGAGCTTCAGATGTTCAAGACCAAGGGAGCCATGCGAGGAGTGAAGCGCTTCAAGGTGGAAACCCAGGCGGAACTAGGAGCCTACAACGCCCTACGGCATCAGCGGATGCAGGGCACAGGCGAATCGTGACTGGGTGGTGTCCTTGGAGTCGGGGGCCACCTCAACCCTGCTGCTTCAACGAATCCGTAACGAGTTCACGCTGTATTCAGGAGATGTATCCCATGGGTCGAAAGTTTGATGGCAATGACATGGATGCCGATACCCGGCATGAGATGGACTGCAACATGAAGGAGGGCGTTACCCCAGAGGGCACCTTTGAGGACTGGGGAGACTTTGAGAAGGACTACCGTGAGGAAGAACCTCAAACTGACCTCAAGGCATCTACCGCTGACGAGGTTGATGAGTACTGGAGTACGCTAAGATCAGCAGGAGTGGAGATTAGGAACCATGATTAGCATGATTATCGAATTTCTCGACAATGTGGATCGGGCTGTGGCTACCCCACTTCAGCTAGAAACCTATGACTTGCTCAGGGCCAAGATGGCGGAGGGCGGCGATGTACCCTTGGCTGACCTACTGGAGGCTCTAGGGCTAAGGGATCATCGGCCCCTGATTTCCCGTATCAAGCACCTGGCGGAGAAGGGCTTTCTACGGCTACGGCCTGAAACGGATGAGGAACAGGTTGCCGTTGCGTAGCCCTAGGCCGAATGGCGGAGGTATGGGTCTAGGGGCGATTCCCAGGGAATCATAAACTCAACACCTTGCGAGATAACTACCCTTGGCACTGCCGAGGGTTTTTTATTGGCGTGGGGATGATGTTCGATGCTGCCTTTGGGCATTCTAGGCTCAATGAATCTGGGTGCAATATGAAAGACGTTCCAATTACCCTAACGACCATCAGACCCCTGCGAGTGGTGGGAGCGGTCGCGGCTGGCGGGGTGGCCCTGCTGCTGCTGACGACAGCGCTTCATGCGGGTGGACACCATTACCGACTGTGGCGGGCTGGTGGGGTCTGGTGTGCCACGATGGCCCCCGATGGCACGGTTACTGAGTCCTATGGCGTTGAGGCGTGTGGACAATGAAGCTGGATTGCTGTAATCGCTGTAAGTTCTATTCCCGCAGCCCGCACCTGGTCTGTACGCTACATCCTGCCGGGGTAGAGGGGGACATTTGCCCAGACTTTGAGCTTGACCTGACCATTCCCGATGATGAGGCCGTGGCCTGGTATGGGGAACAGTGGCAACCGGAGGGGGCCAGCTACTACGGGGATGACCTGGTGCTGGAGCCAGTGCAGCAGATGACCCTAGAGCAGCGGCTAGACCTGCTGGATAGCCACCCCCTGTTTACGGGACGATGCTCTAATTGTGAGATGCCCTTGCGTCAGACCGAGCCGCCCCGTGTGCATTGGGACTGTGAGTATTGCGGCTGGGTGGATGATTCGGTGTAGGAAAACTAAGAAGTAAATCACCTTGGAATATCAAAGTTGTCTCCATCCCCTACCCCAATGAGTAAGCTCACCTTAGAAATTTCCAGCGACCTAGCCGAAGCCTTACGTTTGCCTGAGGATGAGCGCCTGCCTCGGCTTCAGCGAGAACTTGCGATTCGCCTTTACCAAAAAGGTCTACTATCCTTTGGCAAAGCCCGTGAATTGGCGGCTCTCAGCAAGTGGGAGTTCCATGAACTGCTGAGTCAGGAAGGGATTGAACGCAGCTATGACGAGGAAGAACTAGAGGACGATCTTGCGACCCTGGAGGCTTTGGGTTGAAAGCGGTTCCTTGTCGGAGCCTGGGTCGGTTTCTCAATTTCCTTGATGTGTAGGCTTTCAGGTCGTTACCTACGATATGCCCGATAAAGCTATCTATGAAACCTTACAAGGTATTCGTGAGGGTGCAGACTTTGGTGATTCTGTTCGGAATGTACTTGAATTTGGCTTGTTTGATAACTTCTAGAAGTCATCGTGATTGGTGTCGGTTGATAATTCGGTGTAGAGCTTCCCTGTGGAGGCGAACTACTCTGTAAGCCAACCAACGCAGGCTTTTCTATGATACGCGCTGAGGATCGGCGCAAGGGTCGGGGCCATGCTGCGGCAGATAAGGTGCTTCGCCGATTTTTGTTTTGTCTGCCTTGCCCTTGCGCCTACTCTTGGGAGTAACTTTCCTTCTGGAGCGCGTGATTAAAGCCTGTTGCGTTTGGTTTTTGTCATGCTTCATGTTCCGTTTGAGTTCGTTCAGGGTTTGGCGGCTGAGTTCGGTGCGGTTGAGTGCGCCTGGAGGGAGTCGGAACGCTCGTTCACAGGTTTCGTGGCTGAGGTGTGGTTCGCTGAGTTGCCTTCGGGCTTTGCGGCTCGTTGGGCTTCTGTCGTGGGCTACTTTGTGCTGGTGCGCTCGGTGTCTTCGGGGCCGGGGCGCTTTGCGGTGTCGGTTCCTTGTTCGGTTCCTTGTGGCCAGGTCGTTCTGGTCGGTGGGGTTCGTGGTGGCCGGGTTCGCTGTCGGCTCGTGGCTTAGTTTCTCTGGGGCTTCGGCCCCTTTTTTTGTGCGTTGGTTGATGAGCTTTCATGCTCTCGGGGAGCGAAAACAATGTTCTAAGTCGATATCCAGCCATAAGACACTAAGTAAATGCACTGAAGATAAAATGTATTAATTAATGTAGGCTTGCTTCTAAGTGTAATGTTTTGAAGTGTAATTCCAATGCTTAAGCTATTTCCTCTAGGAAGCTGCACATTCCTCTTATCTTTAGTCTTGGTTAACTTCAATTTCATTAGTTTTGCTTCAGACTTATCTCGTCTGAATAATCTGACTGAAAGTCATGCAGTCTCTTTATCTTCAAATTCTCATGTAAGCAACGGAATTACAGGTTTAGAGTCCATGGGTACCGTTTTGGCTGATGATGAGTCTGATGCTTGCGAAAATGCCATTACTGAAACAATTTTCCGAGTTAATATCCTTGAAAATATTGAGGTTGCTGATATCAAGATTTGGGGGCTAGAGGAATATCGCAATCCACCCGCAGGCAAAACGATCCTCTTCGTGATTGTTATGCAAGGAACAGGGGTTGATAATATGTTTAACTCTCCTGTGCTGATGAGAAGTATCGCAACCAGTATTTTGGGAGCCTGTGATGAAGTCGGTATCGTTGACTTCAGCATTTATCAAACAGGACATTCAGACCGAATCGGGTGGTCAAGTAATGGCCCCATTGTCTTTTCCTGTCTTAACGTTGAAGAATGGATTAGACAAGGCCATGGGCTTATCAACTGGGGGCAGCAGGTCTGTGGAATCTAATGAGCGGTGGCTTCTCCCTGGAGGCAACACGGGCCGCGCCCCGAACCGCGCCGCCCTTACCCTACGCCAAGTTATCCTCCAAGACCCCAACCCCACACCCCGCCGAGGGGTCAGGCTATCAACCCTATCTGAGGTCTGCACCTGCTCTCTGCAAGGCATCCTGGACACCGTGGCCTAGCCTGCCCCCTCCGCGCCCTCCGTGGCCAGCTTCCTGGTGGTGGTGGGCTGTTCTGTGTCGGGCTTGTCTCTGGCTCGTGGGACGCAAGCGGCACACATCGCCCCCACTGGGGTTATCGGTGGGTGGCAAAGACCCCGGCCTACGGTCTGTGGTGTACCGCCAGGGCGGGCCGCTGCGCCGTGCCCGACATTAGACTTAGACGGGCCGATCCAACGGGTCAGTCCTATAGAACAGCCCACTCATCAGCCAAATGACTTAGATGGTGATCTACCCGGTGATTCTGGGCATCCTATCTCTAGTGGCCGCAGATGCACCCTTGAAATCGCTAGCCCTTGGTTTGCCATTGACCAGGGGCTTTGTTTTGGTATGAAGAAGCTTATTCTATGGCTGTCATAATGAGGAATATAGACACGATGAAGTCTGATTTTGATGTCGCCTAATGATGATATTCCTATTATTTAGGCTAGTTATTTCTCTATGTATTCCTTCTATTAAGAGCTGAAAAACTTATTTGAAAAGGGTTTCAATAGCAAAGCGATTTAGGTTTATAAAGATCAGCAATTATTTCGGTGATAGAGTATAAAAACTGAGGGATCAATCTTTCGGCTTTTGAAATTTTGGCCAGCCTTAATCTTTACTTATTTACTTCTTAATGTGCTTAATCATTGCATCCGGTATGGTTAACTCTATGTCCTTAATGAATATCAGTCACCGCAATGGAGCAGAATTCCCGTAACCTGAAATGCCTTTTGATGTCAGCATTGAGGTTCATGCAGCCGATTAACCCTAAAGCATTGTTCATCTTGGCGTTGGTTGGTCTTCCCTTTGGGATCGGAGTACCTAGGGTGAGCGCAGAGAACGCCCCTATAAGGGGAGAAGTATTGTTTACCCTAACGGGTTTAGCCGGAGCAGAGATGCTGGCTGTCTCGAACGATGGTCAGCACGCCCTGGTCGTTGGCGGAGAGACCGTTACGCTGGTGTCCATTGGAGAGGATAAACTAACGGTCAAAGGCACCTGGGTTTTAACGGAGGCGTTTCTACCCACAGGTTCTACGGCGGCTGAACTAACGGGGGTCGCCATTAGCCCAGACGGTGATTTTGCCCTTGTCGGGGTGAGAGATGTCGATGAGGCCAATTCTGCGACGTTTTCTGAGGTTCCAGGGAAGGTTGTAGCGCTTGCCCTACCAACCCTTGCCCCCCTTGGCCAAGTCACCGTAGGTCGTGGCCCAGACTCCGTAGCCATTGCTCCGAATGGACAATTTGCCGTCGTCGCCAATGAAGACGAAGAAAACGAGGAAGACCTACTAAATCCTGAGAATCGTCCTGGTACGATTTCGATGATTGACCTTCGCCATGGTGCCCATCGGATGAGTCAGGTAGAGATACCGATTCCGGCTGAGAACATCCCTTTCTTTCCCCATGATCCACAGCCTGAGACCGTTCGGGTTGCAGAAGATAGCTCTTTCGTCGTAGCGACCCTTCAAGAGAACAATGCGGTGGCTCGTATTGACATTCCATCGCCACTGCCTCGCACCCTAACGCCCGACCTGTTTGCAGTGCAAACGTTTGATCTGGGCCTTCGGACAGGGTTGGGACTCACCCAAGATAGAGTAGGCACAGGGAACTGTCGTTCTAGTCTCTATGACCTGTCCCTAAGGCAAGAATTTACCTCGGCCCGTGAGCCAGATGGTATTGCGATCACTCCAGATGGGCGTTTCTTTGTCACTGCCGACGAGGATAACCTGACTAGCGTGAACAGCCAGTCTTATGAAGGCGTGGAGATCAGTCCCCATGGATCTCGAAGCATCAGTGTCTTTGATGCCAATACCGGAGAGTTACTGGGTGATAGTGGTAATTCCATTGAGGACAGCATCCTCGCACTAGGCTTACCCCAACGATGCAATAGTAAAGGCCCAGAGCCAGAGGTTGTTGCGGTGGGTGTCATCAATGGCCGCACCCTTGCGTTTGTCGCCATTGAGCGTTCAGATGCGATGACCATCCATGACATCTCTGATCCGACCAACATTCAATTACTCGATACCGTTATCCTGAATCCTGATGTGGTCGGATCGGATCAAGCCGCTGGATTTGAGCCAGAGGGAATTGAATTTATCCCTGCAACTAACCAGGTGGTTGTATCTAGTCCAGAAGGCGGCGCTATGAGCTTAGTTCAGGTAAAGATCCCTTAGCGACCATCAACCTGCGGAATATCAAAGATCGCAACTATTAACTGACGTTCCAATCATTTTAGCCCTTGGTTTGCCACTGACCAGGGGCTTTGCTTTGGCACGAAGAAACCCCCCACGCCATCGCTGAGGTGAGGGGAGAGTCGTTAGAAGTTTCTGGGTTGAGTGTTCCCTGGCTGAGGGGAAAGATCACAGGAGTAAGCTATTTGCTGTAGGACACCCCAGACTGGGACGACCGTGCCCCCCTTGAGTTTTCCTTGGCAACGATCCGGCTGTAGGGGCCACCGTCGTCCCAGGGGGAGAGCGCCGCCTCCTAGCGTCTGCCGCGCTGTTCCACGCCAACTTATCCCATGCGGTGAAACATCACTTGGAACCACACCCCAGAGAGGATAAGGTTGCCCTTCGGGCTTTTATTGCCCCCTAACCGCTTGGGGCGTGTGCGGGGAGGTTGCCGCCCCACAGCCCCGGCACCCCAGGCATCGGAAGACCGATGCCCCTCAATCCACCCCCCGGATACCAACACCCAGGCTGAAGCAAAACCCAGGCAGAAACCTGCAAGCGTTGGGGGGTTATCTGCTTGGCCCGATAATTTATCGGGGGGCGGGGGGTCGCAAAACCGAAAGGCTGTCTGCTGTGTCCAGTGGCCCCCGGCAGGGGGCATTGAAAACGAACCAAGGCGTCAAACGACAAGGCTTTCTTCAGTGCAAAGCGAAGAAGCTGTCTTTGGGAGAAGTTTTCAACACCCCCCGCCACCCCGCCCCCAAGGGAAGTCTTTTGTTTTTAGAGGGAGAGGGAGTAAGACCTCCTCCGCCCCCGCCCACCCGCCCCAGAAGAAACAAAACAGGAGAAGAAGGTCGGCCCGCGCAGCGGCCCCCCGGCCCCCGGCGCTGCCCTCGGTGGTTGCGGCCCCGGCCCCCGGCTGGTGGTGTGTCCCCCCTGCCATCCTTCCGGTAGGGTGTCCCCCTCGTAGCGGTTCCGGTCGGTGGTGGTGGGTTGGGCATCCCGCCCCGTGGCCTTTGGGGTGGGTGGGTTGCCGTTCCTCTCAGGCTTGCGTCTGCTGCCGTTGCTCTGCTGCTGCCTCCCTTGCGCCCCTGGGTGGCTCTCGCATTTACTCCGGTCGGTTTCCGCCTGTTAGGTGGCTTGGCTAGCCTTGCGCCTACTTTGGGTCTGCCCTTCCCTGCCGGGTTTCCGGTTCCCCGCTAGCGGTTCCCCTAGTGTGGTGGCCTTCGCGCTGGTGTCGCCCCCTTGCCTGTTCTTATTATAATCTAAAAATAGATGAATTAGCATCTAAAAATAGATTAAAATACAGAAAGTTTTTCAGGTGGTTTTATGTCTGCTGCTGCTTTGGTCGCTGGTTTCCCTTGTGTGGGTTTTTCGGGTTCCCGCGCCCCTGCTGCTGCTTCCCTGTCGGCCCTGGCTGGGCTGGTTCCCGCTGTGGCCCCCGGTGCTGCTGTGGTGGTGGGTTGCGCCCCTGGCATCGATCAGGCCGCTCGTCAGGCTTTCCCCGGTGCTCAGGTGTTCCAGGCGTCCAGATTTGGGTCTGGGCGGGGTTCCTTTGCCGCCCGTTCTGTGGCCTGCGTTCGGTCTGTAGCGGCCTCTGGAGGCTTGTGGGTGTCGTTCCCCGGTTCCCCTTGCCCCGCTGGTTTGCGGCCCTCTGGGCGGTCGCCTGTGGCCTTCTCTGGGCTGGGTTCTGGCACCTGGGCATCGTTGGCTTTTGCCCTGGGTTCTGGGGTTCCCTGTCTGGTGTTCCTGCCCTCTGGTGTCCCCGCCCCGGCTGGTTGGGGTCTGGTGCCTCTGGGTGGTGGATGGTTCCACGCCGCCCCCGCCATTGTTCAGCCCAGCTTATTCTAATGGTTCATTTGTATTAAATCCTCTTAAGTCATCTAAAATTAGATGATAAATAATCTATAATTAGATGAGTTGAGAGGATTTAGCCATGGTCACAGCATTTAACCTTCTGTTTTCCGCCGCCGCCGTCCGCCGTCTGTTGGGTCTGAAGTCATCGGCCCAAGTGGAGATCCGCGAGTTCTTCAAAGTCATTTGGGTATGGGTGAAGGGCAAGCGCCCCACCTTTATCAGCAAGCGCGTGTTTCTAAATCACTTTGTTGATTTTCGGAAAGCCAGCAGCAAAGGCATGAAGGTTACGGAGCGCCTAGATATGGCGAATCACTACACCGTCCGCAACCTGCGAAAAGATACGTTCTATGTCGTTGAAGTCCGCCGGGAAGGTGTCTTTTGCACCTGCGATGACTTAAACAATCAGCTTGAGTTTTTTGGCCGAGGATGTTGCAAACACGGTTACGCCGTTTTAGCCCAGCTTGGCTTTAGTTCGCTACGAGATTACATCCAAGCTAAAACCATTATTCCTTTCCCAAATGTGGCAGAAAGGCCAGCCCTTTACGCCGCTTAATGTTGCGCCCTGGACATGGCCTAAAACTGCCCTCTGTGACGACCACACAGGTTTATTTCCCCCAGAACGAAGAGAAAGATTATGTATTTTATGACCCTGACCAAAGACGACCGCCAAGCGATTGATTGGATTGGAGATCGCTACAGCCACGGTAGCGACCTCAAGAAGATTCTAGAAAGCGAAGAAGTCAAGACTAGCCCCGATGCAGATTGGGAAAGCGATCTAGATATCACCTATCACCTACCCGAGTACAAAGCTTGGGAGCTTAAAGAGATCGTCGAAGAAGGCAATCTAGATTGCATCAATCTAGGCAGCAACCTAGCCCAGCAGTTAACCCAGTTGATTCTATCCATCGTCTAGTCTAGCCGCCCTAGGCAAGGCGCTAAAAGGCCCACTGTGACGACCACACAGTTATTCACCCAGAACGAAGAAGGATAACGATCATGGCTAAAAAAGCCCAAGCTACAGACAAGTTTCAGCTATTGACCGATAAGATTTTGACCCTGATGGAAGCCGGGAAGACCCCATGGGTGAAGCCTTGGCATTCTACCCCCTACGCCAACGCGATCACCGGGCATCAATACCGAGGGATGAACCCCTTGATTGCAACAGTTGATGTCATGCTGAACGACTACCAAAGCACGTTGTTTGTTGGGTTTAGTCAGGCCAAGGCGTTGAACTGGAAGATCATCAAAGGCAGCAAGGCCACCTGTCTAGTCTGGGGTGGACGAGCTTCTAAAGAGGTCACGGACGAAGCCACCGGAGAAGTTAGCAAGCAATTCTTCAATGCTTTTAAGTGGTTGAGTGTATTCAATCTGGATTGCATCGACGACAGCGAAGCCGACACCAAGAAGGAACATTATCTCTCTAAATTCCGCAAGGGTGGCAGCAACACAGAACCCCGCCTAAATATGGCTGAGAAATTTATTACCGCCCAAAAAGCAAAGGTCAGGTTTGGCGGTGATATGGCTTGTTATTCATCCAGCCAAGACAAGATTCAAATGCCCAACTATGACGACTTTACCAGCGCTGAAGCCTACTATTCTACCTTTGCCCATGAACTAAGCCACTGGACAGGCCACAGCACCCGCCTAGACCGCAAGTTGGGCAATAAGTTTGGTTCCCAAGCCTACGCCTTTGAAGAGTTGATCGCAGAGTTAAGCGCCGCCTTTATCTGCAATGAGTTGGCCATGACCAGCCAGCTTGAAAACCACGCTAGTTATCTATCGAATTGGATTGAAATTCTCAAGTCCGACAAGAAGGCATTTCTACAGGCCGCAAGCCAAGCCCAGAAGGCTTCTAAATACCTGCTGAGTAATGCCGGAATGTTGGCCGAGGACGAAGCCCTAGCCGCCTAGTTAGCCGCCCTGGGCAAGGCGTTAAAAGGCCCACAAAAAAACTGCCCAGCGACCAAGCAAGGCAGAAGCTAATCCCCAGAACGAAGTAGAGGATCTACCCATGATTGTACGCGAACCCTTAGAGATGGCTTACCAACGCGACCAGGCCCAGCGCGAGAGCGCCGAAGACCAACAGGCCGAGGCTTGGGACTTGGATTCCCTAGCCCTAGAGGAAGTGGTGAAGCGTTGGGGCATCAAGACTGTCCTTCACGAAATTGCAGAGATCCACGAACGGATCAGCAAAGACGGCTCAAAGGTGCAGTGGAGCGTTCCTAGCCGCGCCTATCTGTCTGGTCACTACGACGACCCCAACCCTTGCGACTGCGAATTTTAGACCCCCATGGCCAGGGCAGAGCCGATCTGCCCACCCGTTACTTTTAGCTGAAGGATGCGAACCCATGGACTGTTTATTTTGCGAAGCCAGCGGAACGGTGCCCACCACCGACCCTAATGCCATTGATGACCTGGAGGATTGCTACCACTGCAAAGGCACTGCCCAGCTTTCCCTATCGGATCTGCTGTTGCCCCTACCAGGGAAGATCCATCGCTTGTCTAAGGCCGTGCTACGAAATGAAACCCGCCTACACCAGGCCCAGGCCAAACTAGACGCCGCCACCGCTGAGATTGAGCGCACCATTGCCGAGGATAGCGCCCTCAAGAACGACCAGCAGCGCAAGGCTAGGCGGTCTGAATTGATGCAGGGTGACGCCTACCAAGAGGCCCAGCAACGGCTACAGAAGGCCCAGGAGGACTATCAAACCCTCAAGGTTGACCGCCAGCTTGCGATGAATCAGCTTGAGGTCGCCAAGCTCATGGTTCAGGCCCAGCTAGCGGCCTAAACCGCCGCCCTGGGGTATGGCCTAAAACTACCCCATCCATGACGACCACACGATCAATATCTAAAGTCTGAGCAGGTATTACCCATGAAATTAGGACAAGCATTGATCTTAATAAGAACCGCAAAAGAACTGAATCAGGAAGATCTAGCGGCAGCTTTAAGCGTCAGTAAATCTCATATCTGCGAGGTTGAAAAGGAGAAGAAGAATCCTTCTCTGGACTTTTTGAAAAGCTATGCCGATCTCCTGAAAGTCCCTGTATCTTCTATCTTTCGACTTGCTGAACGTCTTGCTGTCGAGCCACTGTTTTTCCTGGACTAGCTGACTTTCTAACCCCTGTGACCTGTGGTGGAAGTCCCTAAAAGCCGCCCCCGTGACGACCACACGGGCTTTATCCATCCAGAACGAAGAAGGACAACGATCATGACGAATGCTCTATCTGACATCTTTGGTAGTAAGCCCACTGATGCTATCTACTTGCCCGATGCCCCCTACGCCGTCCGGTTCAACTGTCAATCTGGACAGTTGGCCCTAAGTGAGGCTGATTTTCTGGGCAATGAAGCTGAAATCTCAGTAATCAAGGTGTCCCGTTACTTTGGGAGTTTGGGCAAAGCTCGCAATGTGGCTTGGATGCAGTTGTTCTATATCCCCGCCCCCGGTTGTGAAGTATTGCCGTCGAATACGGTCTGTGTGAGCTACATCAAAACCCGTTCTCTGAGTGCCCTACAGCAGACTGTGACCCGCCTAGTGGGTGAAGGGGTGAACCCCGCCGAGGGCATCTTTAAGGTGAGCTTCCAGCGCCATATCAACGGGGATCGTAACTATGCCTCAGTCAAATTTGATTGGCGTGAGCGTAAGGGCAAAGAAGAGCAGGAACAACTCAAGCAGATTGTTGAGTTTGTGGAATCTAAGCCCCAGTTGCTTGACTTGGACGGCACCCGCGAAATGATGTGTGTCGATGGTTTGCCGTCCCTGCTGGTGCAACAGATGGTAGACACGGCCAAGCTGGAGCCTGAACTGACTCCCCACCAGGTCTTGCAGTCTCTCCAAAATCCTCAACTGCCCTCTGCATAACGACTTCTAGTTACCGCCCTGGCCTTCCAGGGCACCCCTATTAACCTTTCTTGGAGACATCAATCATGTACGACGTTCACACCACGGCCAACGGCGATACCCTTCTGATTTGCTGCATGACCGATGACCACTTGATGAATACGATCCGCGTATTGGCTAGCAAGATCCAGGTTGCGGTTGAGGTGTTGACCAATCCCCAACTGGACGATCCACTGATCGCCGTTTTTCAGCCCAAATTTAGCAAAGCATCCATGCAAGACCGGGCCAAGGAAAGCCTTGAATTGTTCCATGAACGACTACAGCCCTACGTGATGGAAGCGGCCCTGAGGGGTTTGGAAATTACGCCCCTACTGCAAGGCACCTATGGCCGCAGCGCCAGTGTGCCCATGCGCTCACCACGAGTCCTTGAAGCGCATCTTGATGTAGAGATCGATGCGATCTTTCCCTGCTAAGTAGCCTTGACTCCTAGCCCCTGCCTACAGGGGCATTCCCCCACATCTCCCCCAGAACAATGACCCACTACACCATCCACATTGAGCTAGACGACCACCTACGACAGACCCCGATCACCCCCGCCGATATTAGGGAAATCTTGGGGGTGCTGGGCTACTCCAAGCCCGTGATCGTCACCGCTCAGATCCAAGTTTTCCAGGCCCAGGCCATTGTCCACTGGACGAACGAGACAGACCTTGCCGCCTAACTTTATTCCCTCTATCTCCCCCAGAACGACCATGTTTAACCCCTCCAATTATCAGACTGCCATCTTTGACTTTGTGACCAGCGGCGCTGGTGATGCCGTGGTGGATGCCGTCCCTGGCAGCGGCAAGACGACCACCTGTGTTGAGGCATCGAAGCGCCTGGAGTCCCGCAACGCTCTGTTTTGCGCCTTCAATCGGCACATTGCCGACGAGCTAAAGACCAAGCTCCAAGGGATGAGGGCACAGACCATTCATTCCCTGGGACTATCGGCCCTATCCTCCATCGGACGGCCCAATGTGGAAGGCCGCAAGTATAGCCAACTGATCCGCCAATACCTAACCGACCATGGTGTGACCGACTATGAAACCGCCCAGAAGGCCAGCGCCCGGATTAAAGCCCTGCTGAATGTGGTGCAGCTCACCTTGACCGAAGCCGACAACCAGGACGGCCTAGACGCCCTAGCGGCCCGATTCGACCTTGACCGCAAGGACTGGGACTTTACCTGCAAGGCCATCGCCCCGATTTTGTACCAGGGCATCGACCAGGCCCGACAGGTGATCGACTACAACGACATGGTGTGGTTGCCCTATGTGATGGGACTAGCGCCCAGGGCCGCGCAGTGGGTGTTTGTGGACGAGGCCCAGGACTTGAATAAGGCCCAGCTTGAGCTAGTGCTGAAGGCCCGCGCCAACGGTGGACGAATGTTGTTTGTGGGCGATAAACGACAGGCCATCTACGGCTTTACGGGAGCCGACACCCAGAGTATCGCCAACATCACCCAACGCACCCAGGCCCAGGTGTTACCGTTGTCGATCTGCTACCGTTGCCCCACCTCACACATTGCGTTAGCCAACGAAGTCTATCCCGGTATCGAGGCCCGACCAGGGGCACCCCAGGGCACTGTGAGGGACATCGACGAGGAAGACATCATTCAGCACGTCCACGACGGTGATCTGATTGTTTGCCGCACCAACGCCCCCCTAGTGGCCGTTTGCTTTAGCCTGATCCGCGCAGGGATTCCGGCCCGGATTCGCGGGACAGACATCGGCAAAAACTTGATCAGTATCCTTCACCAGATTGAAGAGATGCAGGGGTTCCAGATGAGCCGCCTAGAGGTCTACTTGCAGAAGTATGTGGCAGAGCAGCGGGAACTACGGCAGGGCATGGAGCCAGATGATCTAGAGATGGCC
Source organism: Phormidium sp. FACHB-1136 (assembly GCF_014697375.1). Taxonomy (GTDB): domain Bacteria; phylum Cyanobacteriota; class Cyanobacteriia; order Phormidesmidales; family Phormidesmidaceae; genus Nodosilinea. Next base: position 16,774 of record NZ_JACJRS010000011.1, on the reverse strand, counting down.
ATGGCTAATGTCAAAGACCGAGTAGCAACCATCCTTGCGATCTACCAGGCTACCCGGCCCCACACGATAGCTGACCTAGGGCGAGAGATTGCCATGATCTTCAGTGACCAACGGGCGAAGGTATGGTTATCCAGTGTTCACAAGGCTAAAGGGCTGGAGGCCAATCATGTCGTGGTGCTACATCCTCACCTGATGCCCCATCCCAATGCTACGAAGCCCTGGGAGAAGGAGCAGGAGATGAACCTGAAGTACGTGGCCCTGACCCGCGCCAAACACGCCCTCACCTTTGCCCATGGGGATGAAGACTAATCTATTTTTAGTTTAATGTTGGCCCCAAGTCATAGCCTGTGGCTTGGGACAACGGCAACGATAGACTAGACCTAAGCTAAAATTAGCGTTCCTATCATCTATTGCTAGTTGTGACTCCCCAATCTTCCGACGCATTCCTAGAGGCCATCAAAGCCCGTGCCATTGAGCTATGGGGCGAGGATAAATGGTTCAAGGAACTGCTGAGCGCCTACGTCAGGCTGGAGAACCAATCCCTTCCTGAAGACAAGCAACTCACCAACAACAACCGCCGCAGCCAACTGTTGCGCGTCTTTGAAACCGGAGGCTGTCGGCTCGATACGGCCCTGATACTGGTGGCCGCTGTGGGTCACAAACTCCAAATGGTGAAGGTGGTCAAGGAAGCCATCGACTTCTAGCCCCAATTCCCCTGACTCACCAGCCCCTACCGCCCTCCGTAGGGGCTTTTCTATTGGAGCCAGCGATTTACTACGCCGAATGATTGAGCACTAAGCCTAATGACCGATCTAACCCACATAAGTTAGAAAAGTCAGTAAAAAGACGGATCAGCCCGTGCGTATTTCTCTATAGACTCAAAAATCTAATCGCTTAATAAATCTATAGCTCAATAGCTATAAATCTTTTTGCCTCAGTTGATCCGCCAAGGTATTCAGCAACTCTATGAGCTGTGCCCTTGTCATGATTTTGACCCGTTCTTCGAGGGGATAATCAGAGCCGCAAGCTCTACCGTACAACTCAGCGAGTAATTCCTCTGGCAATTGTCCTCGCAAGGTTGCCAGTTTAGCCAAGTTTTCTAGGGTGGGGATATTTTGTCCCCGCTCCCAACCCACCACCGTTGCTTGCGAAACGTCTAGTTTCGTCCCGAAGTCGCGCTGGTTCATATCGCCACGAGCTTGCGTGACGATCCGGGCCAACCGTTGACGGAAATCCTCATCCAAGGGGGAACCTCAGCAAAGCGTGATGGGTACAGAGACAGCATCAAGCCCATGCTGGCTTGCAGACTCACTTTGTAACTAGGTTAACAGATCATCACAGTTCCCTCGATAGCCGCCGCTCACATGATTACTTGATTTGCTATATTTGATTAATCAATCAATCATTTGATTTTGAGGGGTTGGCTAATCATGGACGACAAGAGTGAGCGACAGAACTTTACGATTCGGATGAACCCAAAGCTGAAGCAGAAAGCCCACCAAGTGGCCATTGAGGAGGGGATCAGCCTCAGTGACTTGCTCGAGGTAGCCGTTCGGGCCTATCTGAATCTTGAGGTGGCCTAATGCTGGCAGACCTATTGCGGCGCACGGCTGCACGGTACCAGGAGGCTCGACGGTTAGTGCTGGCGGAACATCCCGATGTGTCTAAAGCAGATTTTGAAAAGCTGGTGGCGGAAACCGTTCAGCTTTTGGCCAACCAGGACGTGCATCTAAACGACGATGACCCAGAACAACCCAGCATCAGCCCAAAGGCAGCAGCAACACATCGCCGCCGACAGCCTACACCAGGCCGCAGAAGCCCTACGCCGTGAAGATGACCAGACCGCTGTTGACCACATCGAACGGGCCAAACAACTGCTGGAGGAGTCGGAGAGCATCCGCCTGGACTTAGCCGCGACCTCCGCTGATTAGTGGCCAAAAAAAACGCCTCTGGCCAGAAATCCAGGGGCGTTTTCGTAATAATGCTTTACTGATCATGCCAGAAAATCAATCAAAACGGGAGTTCCAATCTCCCCCAAAATCCTCTGATGAGAGGGTAGCCCCCCACCTACGGCTCACCCCAGAAGAAGTCCTAGAGAATTGGCGGAACCACTTCTATACCCCCGCTGGCTACCTCTATCACCTCATCCTGGCCCTACGCCGCGAGGGCTGGTGGTATCGCATCGACAATATCTCCGACTTTTGCCGCAAGTGGGAACTCAACCGCCGCACCTTCTATCGAGTGAAGGCCGAGTTAATACTGATAGGCAAGCTCGAAGAAAGTATCACTGGCAACATCGACCTACGGATTCCCGATGTGAGTCAATTTGACTCACCTGTGTCACCAGGATCACAAGGTGTGTCACCAGGATCACAGGTTGTGTCACACGGATCACAACTGTCGCTCGAAACTGGCTCTGAGCAAGGCTTTCCAGACCCTACAGATCTCTTACAGATCTCTTACAGCTTTAAAGAAAGAGAGAGAGAAGCGGAAAAGTTTTCCACAGGTGTAACAAAAAACGAGCACACCGAACCGATACCGCAAGACTGTCCCCCTTGGTCAGAGCCAACCGAGAGTCCCCCACCACCCCAGGAGCCACCGGAGGGGACAAAATGTTCCGCCGCCGCCGAGGACGATTTTTTTGATTGGGTGCTGACCTACAAAGTCCCGCGCCTCCCCCAGCGGCCAGCCTCCCCTAGAAGCGCTGCTAAGGGCTGGATAGAGAAACATGGCCCACAGCTACGAGCCGAGTACCGAACGTGGCTTGCTGGGCCGCAGAGGGATAGCCCAGGCCACAATGACAGCCCACCCCCACCCCGCCTACCGCCCCCCGTTGAAGAAGACCCCGATGACCGTCTGAGGCGCTACCAAGCGCTGTGGCAAAACCCGGTCTGTCGTAGCGGCATTCGTCGAGCGATTGAAGAAAACCCTGACTGGAACCTCACTATCGGCCCCGATGGGCCAAAGGAGAAGACCGATGACGACCCAACCCCTAACCCAAGTGAAGCCCCCCCAATTTGACCTGTACGAGTTGGTAGAGGTGGCCTGGAATGACCAATACTTTGCCACCCGTGTTGTCCGGCGTTGGCTCGACTGGGACAACGGGGCCTGGTGGTACGAGGTGGCTGGACAGCCGGGGAAGTTTCCAGAGAGTGCCCTGGAGGTGCGCGATGCCGATGATTAAGGCCCGATACCCCGCCACCTGGCCCACTATCGCCCTGGCGGTGAAGGAACGGACTAACTGGTGCTGCCAAGAATGCGGTCGCCAGTGCCAGCGGCCCGATGAATCCCCAGAACACTTTCAGCGCCGGATTGGTAGGGCCAAGCCCCGACAATACCTGCTGACGGTGGCCCACCTGGATCAAGACCCGACTAACTGTTCTGGAGACAACTTAAAAGCCCTCTGTACGGTCTGCCACCTGCGCTATGACCGCCAGTTCCGTGCGAGGCAACGCGCCCTGAAACGCGAATGGTTTGGACAACTCAACCTCATGGAGGCCATGGAATGAAACCCCTGATTGGTCAACAACTCGCCCTGCTGCCCGAAGTCGATCCCTACTGGCTCAGCAATCCGGCCCAGTCCTGTCCTACGGGTCAGTCCTACGGGACTGTCTTGGACAATCCTCTATCCCCAGAACCGTTGCTTGGCCCCTTGGCCATGATCCATCGAGATCTGTTGCGCCGAGTGGTGGCGGAGGAACCCCCCAGCTATGGCCAGCGGCCACCATCCCCAGAACAAGCCTTTGCCATTGGGGACGAGGTGAAGATTCTAGATGTGCAGCCCCACCAGTCGAAGGCGTGGATTGGCAAGCGGGGGACTGTTCATCGGTTGAGTCGTACCCGTGTTTGGGTGAAGCTGCCCATCCTCCACAGCCACCGGACGGTAGAGCTACCCTTTCCCGTGGATTGTCTAGAACGATGCTCAGTGGTGCGGAAACGGCCCCAGCGCCGCCATAGTCCGAAGGGGAAAGCCTCTGGGTGGTTGGAGGAACGCCAGGGCAACAAGAAGCGCAAGACTCCTAGCATTAGCTACTACTACGGTTGGTTGGAAGAGGGAGTTTGCCGCAAGCGGTATGTGCCAGCCGGGAAGGTCTACCGAGTCAACGAGATGATCCAGCAGCGGCGACCTGTGGCTGAGATTCTGGCCTTCATTGGGGAGAAGAAGAAATCATGAAAGACCCCCGCCCCATCACCGAGATTGGTTTTAGCCTTCAACTGCTGAATCTAGGTATTCCCCTGAACGAAGCTGACCAGGCCGCCCAGATCCTCTATCAAGATGCCTTTGGCCCTAGGACAGCCGAGCAGCAGGCGCTCATTTACCAGGTCTGGCAGAAACTTCGGGAGATGAACCCATGATCATCAAGGCCATTGACCTCCAGACGGAGGATAAATTCGACCTCCCCGCCACCGGGGACGGCAACTGGGTAGACTGGCTGGCCACCCAAGGCTACCTGATTCACGACCGCATCTCTTTGGGCTACATCGCCCTAGAACTCTACTGTTGTGAAGGTTCTGGGGTCTATGCCATCTACCATCCCTCGATCCAAGGACTCAGCATCGACTGTTTATTTTTCAACATTCCGAGCGAGGACGCCGCCCAGGATCTCATTGACCTGGCTCAGCAGATGGTCTCCATGCTAGACGCGCTGGCTCAGTCCCAGGCCAGACCATGAACATAGTCAGTCTAGGTGGCATTACGAATGCTCAACAGTCGCGGCTGATGGCGCAAATTTTCTTTGCCTCTTTTTAAGGGATTCTTAAGTGTTCTGGGTAGCGAGATGTCCTGCTGTTAGCATGGATTGAATCTTGCCTAGGCTAAGGATTTGATCCTGTGAAAGACGTAGAAGAGTCCCCGACAGACATTGAAGTTCAAGATAGTGAACTAAAGTTAAAGCTGCTGGAGCTAAACCTCAAGAAGAAAGAACTTGAAATTCAGGAAAAAAGCTTAACTCTGAATCACAATCTTGAAAAATTTAAGGTTTTAACTACAGGTGTAGCCGTCACTTTGATAACTAGCATCATAAGTTGGCAGCTTCAAAATCAAAAGGTTGAAATAGAACGACTATCTAGTGAACAACAATACATCGCTGGCTTTGCTGAGCAAGCCTTACAGGCTGACCTAAGAAATCGTTATGCCTTTGCAGATTATCTTTCAACAATCGCTCACTCTAAGAGTTCGCGGGCTAGGTGGACTGCTTACAAGGATAGAGTTCAATCCGCTATCAGGCTAGAGGAAAGCAAAGAAGCAGATATCGATGAGCTAAGGGATCAAATTGCTGAATTATCCTTAGATCCAGCCAAGAATAAAGAGGAGATTGAAAGCCTTGAAAGATTAATTAGTGAGAAAGAAAGAGATTTGAAGCGTTTCCAGGATTCGCAAACCGTGACGGTTCCCTCTTCAGGATTTATGTTTACCTATGATTCTAATTCTCCTATCACTGAGGAAACACGATTTTTATGGAAGGATGCTATTATTTCACCGACAGGAAAGGAGTCTATTCCTACTAGCCAAAATATTGTTGACAACATTGTTAAGATGGCCCTTGTCTTGAAAGAGGTAGAAAGTCTTGTTGGTAAGCCTGTCACTATACATTCATGGTTTAGATCGCCTGAATATAATACCAGTATTGGTGGGGCTTCTCTGTCAAGACATCTTTTGGGAGATGCGGTTATTATTTCTACAGAAGGGATGTCAAGCCAAGAGCTTTATGAAAAACTCGATTCCTGGTGGGGTAGTCGTGGTGGTCTAGCTAAATCATCTACGGTTCCCAATGCAGTTCATGTTGATGGACGAGGTGTTCGGGTAAGATGGTAATTGGTAGGGCACCTCGAAAAATACAAATCTTATTGAGAATGGGCACGAGACTCCAATGGTTCCAGGCTCTTCAGATTCGCAATAAGGCAATTAATCGAGGTGCCCTGTGTAGTAGATCGTTGCCACCACTAGCGGCAATGTTTGGTCAAAAAACGGTCTAGTTGATTCGCAAAGGCTCCTGTGACCCGCTGATTAAAGGGGGCAGGGCCACCCGTATCTACGCCAGAACTGCGTAATTCATTTAGGAAATTTCGCATGGACAATCGTTCTCGGATATTGCCCTGGTCGTAGAATTCGCCTCTGGGATTCAGGGCAAAGGCTCCTTTATCGATGGCTTCAGCAGCAAGGGGAATATCAGCCGTAATGACGAGATCCCCGGCCTGTAGATGCTGCACGATGTAGTTATCGGCAATGTCTAAGCCAGAGCGCACCTGCACAAATTCAATGTAGGGGGAGCCAGGAATTTGTAGCTCCTGGTTGGCCACCAATGTTGTTTTGATCTCAACCCGTTTTGCGGCTCGAAATAGGATCTCCTTAATCACATTGGGGCAAGCGTCCGCGTCAACCCATATCTCCATCACCTAGCCGCCTGTTGCTGTCCTATCAATGACCTGAACGGGAATCTGTACGTCGCTACGCTTCACTATGTCGGGTAGGAAGGGGCCATCGTAGAAGAACCGCCGAGGTTGGCCAATGGCTTCATACTCTGGATGAGCCGCTAACCATGCCTGAAGTTGTTGCAGGCTGGTGCTGTAGCTGGCTATATCGTAGCGACCCCTGGTGCCAATGCTCACCACGGTCATGGCTGAGATGTCTTCAACCACAATGTTCTGGGCCACCTCACTGGGCACGATGTCGAGGTTGCGGTAGAGGAAAGATACTGCCGCTTCTCCCTCGGTGGTCTGTCCTTCTAGGGTGGCCACGGGGTAACGGGTCTCAACGGGGGCGGTCATGGAAATATCATTGCTGCTGATATGGCGAAACAGGGGGGAGAAGCCACGGGAGGGGGCATCCTCTAAGTCGCCCGTCATCTGGACGGTCGCGGCTCGGTAGGGTGGGTAATGCTTAACCTCAATCTGTCCCTCTGGGCTAGGGGCTGGAAACCCGTCTGGCAGGGGCGCGGAGGCCGCACTACGAACCCCCAGGGCCAGCACAGTAACGCCAAGGGCAATCACCCCCAACACCAATAGTCCCTGACTTAGCTTCATGGCCTAACCTGTGCTATTTCCTTCAGTCTAACGATCCCCCTTCAGTGGGTGGGGCATTAAACCCGTAGCTCCACTCGCTCTACCTGTCCATCCCTGACGATCACCCGTTCCACCAATTCTCGGTAGAGGTCGCGCTTTTGCTCAGGGGTGAGGGTTTTCCAGTACAGGGGATCACCAAAGGTCTGGAGCAAAAGATCCCGTTGCCCTGAACTGAGGGTAGTGGATGCCTGCTGTTTGTGTCGGTAAGCGTCAATCTGTTGTTTTAGGTCTGCCACAATTACCGCCGCACGACTGCCTGGAGCATTGAGGTAGTAGGCCAACTCTACCTTGAGAGCCTGTAGTTCGGGGGGATCGACCTGTTCCTCGGTGGCTTCAGCCGTCGCACTAATCGTTCCCGCCCGACTGACTAAAGCTTCGATGACCGCTATTTCTACTTTTTCCATCCGCACGACTGATTTCTGATTGCATGACCGCATCCGCCAGTTTTTGCACTGAAAGTAGTAGTTAATCTCCGGCTCAATGCCCAGGCGCTTGGCTCGATGGTAGTTCCTCTGCCCAGTGAGCGAGTAGCAGGAACTCCGACACTCACCACAGATCACCAGTCCCGACAGGGGATACTTCAAAGCTGTACTGCCAAATCCCCTCACCCGCTGGTTGTGCTGCAAAATAGCCTCGATTTTTCGGCTCTCTTCATCCGACACCATCCGCTGGTCGGGGTGCGTATTGTGGTGGATTGTCCAATCTTGCCTAGGTAAACGTTGGCCATCCTGTTTTCGTAGGTAGCAGAGGTGTCCCTGAAGGACAGGATTGATTAACCACTCTCGCAGCCCCCCAGGACTGAAGTGGAATAGCCCTCGTGCCGCTCGCCCACCTCGGCGATGTGGGCCTTGATTATGTGAAAAAGTGTAGATGCCGTACTTCTGGTTAATCACCCGCAGGCACTTTCTCAGGGTTTTCTCCGTTAGAAAGGTCTCTACAATCTCACGGGCGATCTCAGCCCTAGATCGTTCTTGCCTGGTATCTAGGAGGCATAGGCATGGCTCATGGTCGAGACAATGCTTATCGCCTAGCTTGACATAGCCGAAGGGAGGATTCATCGCAACCTGTCGCTTCCTCAAATGTGACCACCCATGCCGTACCCGCTCAGATAGCCGATCCACCTCCATCTCTGCGAGGGCACCCAGCATATTCAGGTGAAACTTCCCTGCTGCGGTGGATAAGTCCACGCTGTCGTCGAGAGCCTTCATGTTGACCCCATTCTCGCGGAACTCGTCTAGCACTTTGCGTAGGGTAATCAGTGAGCGGGTGAAACGGTCAAGTCGAGTAATGACCACCTCATCGATGGCCCTGCTTCTCACCAAGTCCATGACCAGGTTGAAGCCCTTGCGGTCGTCCTTGGTGCCAGACTCCACATCAGAGTAGATTTCCTCCACCCCAGCTACCCGGAGCCGCTGCATCTGCTGCTCTAGGGCATGGCTGTTTTCGGCCTGTTCCCTACTGCTAACCCTTGCGTAACCAATCTGTTTAGCCATAGCCAATGAATTTACCATTGTCTAGCTATCTAGGAAAAGGACGCCACGGTGGGCCAGGGAGATTTCCCCCGGTTTGGGGTAGCTGCCGCCGCCCACCAGGGAAGGGCCAGAGGCGGAATGGTGGGGGCTGCGAAAGGGGCGAGTGTTGACCAGGGTGCCCTTTTCCTTCAGCAGTCCGGCCACGGAATGAATTTGGGTGACATCCAGGGCTTCCTCAAACTGCAACGGCGGCAGGATGGAGGGTAAGCGCCGAGCCAGCATGGTTTTGCCACTACCGGGTGGCCCCACGAAGATCAGATTATGGCCCCCAGCGGCGGCAATTTCCAGGGCGCGTCGGGCCTGGGCTTGGCCCTTTACATCCCGCAAATCGAGGGCTCCGGCGTGGTTGGTTTCTAGGCTGCGTTCATCGTTGACCACGGGGCTATGGTTGCCAGGATTATTGAGAAAATCTGCGACTTCCGAAACATGTTTGAAGCCGTAAACCGTTAGACCGGGCACCACAGCGGCTTCTCGGCCATTGTCGGCAGGTACCACAAGGCCACGTATTCCCAATTTTTGGGCAGCGGCAGCAATGGGCAACACCCCAGCTACAGCCCGCAAACTGCCATCCAGGGAAACTTCCCCTAGGAAGAGAAGATCATTCAGGGCGTCGGTTTGCACCTGTTCGGCGGCAGCGAGGATGCCCACGCTGATGGGTAGGTCAAAAATTGGCCCTTCCTTCCGCAAGTCCGCTGGGGTAAGGTTAATCACTACCTTGCGCATAGGGAAGGGAAAGCCCGCATTTTTCAGTGCCGCTTTCACCCGTTCCCGCGATTCCTGTACGGCGGTATCGGGCAGACCCACAATCACCACCCCTGGTAATCCACCGGATAAGTCTACCTCCACCCCAACCTTGAGGGCATCAATGCCCATCAACGATGCACTCCAAACTCTGGCCAACATGGTGCGTCCCCTTGCAAATGCCATCGCTAGTGTGCCCAGCCCAAACCTAAAATTCACCCCCTAGCCCGACGCCAGCCCCACCATCCGCCATTCGGCTCAGACGGCCCTACCCCTCGCAGGTTATTCCCCTCATCGCCGCCCTAACGTCAGCAGGAAACCTGGGCCACCCCCCTAGGCAAAGACCCCCATGCACTGAATGGAGGCTACGCCGCCCTCGGCCTTCAAGCGCCTGTAAAGCTTTTAGCCTTTGGGCGTTGGAGCCGAGTGTTGATTCCCGTAACATGAGATTCTAGAGTCATTGCCCACCTAGCCCTGAGGACGCCTGTGAAAGCTATCACCCTGCTTGGATCAACCGGGTCGATTGGTACCCAGACCTTGGATATTCTGGAGCACCACCCCGATCAGTTTCGCCTGGTGGGAATTGCGGCAGGGAATAACGTAGATCTGTTGGCCCAGCAGGTGCGGCAGTTTCGGCCCGAAATGGTGGCGATTTGCAATGCGGAACGGGTGGGCGAACTGCGCGAGGCGTTGGCGGGGTTAGACCCGATGCCCCAAATTTTGGCTGGGGAAGAGGGCGTGGTGGAGGTGGCCCGCTATGGCGATGCGGAGGCCGTTGTCACTGGGATTGTGGGCTGTGCCGGATTGTTGCCCACCCTGGCGGCGATTGAGGCCGGGAAAGATATTGCCCTTGCCAACAAGGAAACCCTGATCGCCGGAGGCCCAGCGGTGTTGCCCCTGGTGGAAAAGCATGGGGTGAAGCTACTCCCCGCCGACTCGGAGCATTCCGCCATTTTTCAGTGCTTACAGGGGGTGCCCCAGGGTGGGCTGCGGCGCATTTTGTTGACGGCTTCCGGCGGTGCCTTCCGGGATTGGCCCGTGGAAAAGCTGGTTCAAGTCACCGTGGCTGATGCCCTCAAGCATCCCAACTGGTCGATGGGCCGCAAAATCACCGTCGATTCCGCCACCCTGATGAACAAGGGCCTGGAGGTGATCGAGGCCCACTATCTGTTTGGCCTAGACTACGACCATATCGACATCGTCATCCATCCTCAGAGTATCATTCACTCGTTGATTGAGCTGCAAGATACCTCGGTGCTGGCCCAACTGGGCTGGCCGGATATGCGTCTGCCCCTGCTCTACGCCCTCTCCTGGCCAGAGCGCATCTACACCGACTGGGAACCGCTGGATTTGGTGAAGGCGGGCAATCTCACCTTCCGCGAACCCGACCACGCCAAATATCCCTGCATGGAATTGGCCTACGCCGCCGGACGGGCCGGGGGCACCATGACCGCCGTGCTCAACGCCGCCAACGAGCAAGCTGTCGCCCTGTTTCTGGACGAAAAAATCCGCTTCCTGGACATTCCCAAGGTGATCGAAGGAGTCTGTGAGCGACACCAATCCCACAACGTCGCCCAGCCCGTTTTGGCCGATATCCTGGCGGCTGACCAATGGGCCAGATCTGAGGTGATTAGCGTCAGTCAGTCCTTGTCGAGGCCCACGGTCGTTTCCCACTAACTTCAAACCGCACGAGGGAGGTGTCCGATGGAGTGGGCGATTGTTCTGGGAGCCATCATCCTGGCCCTGCTGATTGTGGGGTGGGTGTTTAAGCTGATTAAAAATACCGTCAAAACCATCCTGCTGGTGGCCTTTTTGTTCACCGCCCTTTATGTGCTGTGGGGCATTGGCCCCGCCGATCTGTGGGAACAGTTGCAGCAGTGGCTAGGGCTAGGGCAGCCCTAGCCAGCCCCGCCTATGCAGCCCAACCCTTACGCGATGTTTCTCCAACCCTTTGGGCATGACAGGATTAATTGCGCACCAGCCACTTCTGGCCGTTGAGTCGTTGCAGGGTGTAGAGCACCATCAAATCGAGGGTGATTTTGCGCTCGTCGCCCATGAATTGCTCGATGGTGCTGGGTTCGCTACCGCCATCGGCTAGGTAAAACAGCTTGGGGCTAGTGATGCTGTCCTTCAGAAAGGCGATGGTGAACTGGCGGCTATCCCCTAGCCATTGGCCCTTCACCTGCCAGTAGGCTTCGCCATCGGCAACCCCAAACACCGCGAGGGGCTGCTGGGCAAAACTGAGCTTGATATCGCCCATGCCCTTGTCCTTCAGGGCGGCTTCGAGGGTGGGCAGGAAGTGCTGCTGGATAAATTCCGGGAAGGGTTTATCCTCTAGGGCCGGGGGTTTTTCCTTTTTAGGAGCCTTGGCGGCGGGCTTGGCATCGGCAGCAGGGGCCGCTTGAGGAGTCTTTTCGTCAGCCATAGATCGCAGTACTAAATCGACAACCGAAATTGGACAACCGAGACAGGATCATCGAATCCGTCAGCCCTGGGGTCGGGGAAAAGCCCTTCCAGTAAACAGATGATGATCCCCCTCAGCCCATGGGACACCTCCATACTAAGGGAAAGCTCTCGCGAAAAGACCTTTCCCCCAGAAAAGTGTCCAGAAAAGCGCCCCCAAAAAGTGCCCCCAAAAGGCGTCTCCCAAAAGCACCCGAGAAAACGCCGCTCCCCTAGCCCTGGGGCGACAGATGCAGCATTTCCTTGCGCAGGGTGGCCACGTCGTTGGTGGGGCCATTGCCGTGGGTGATGCCCACCGCTTCCAGATCCGCCTCGACCATCAGATGCACCAGTTGCTCGAAGGTGACGGTGGGTTCCCATCCGAGCTGCTGGCGGGCTTTGGTGGAGTCGCCAATCAACAGTTCCACCTCGGCGGGGCGTAGGTAGCGGGGGTCGAACTCCACATAGTCATGCCAGTCGAGGTTGACGTGGTTGAAGGCGATATCGAGGAACTCGCGGATGGAGTGGGTTTCGTTGGTGGCCACCACGTAGTCGTCGGGCTGGTCTTGCTGAAGCATCAGCCACATGGCCTTTACATAGTCCTTGGCGTAGCCCCAGTCGCGCTTCGAGTCCAAATTGCCTAGGTACAGCTTCTTCTGTTGCCCTGCCACGATGCGGGCCACGGCGCGGGTAATTTTGCGAGTCACAAAGGTTTCGCCCCGACGGGGGGATTCGTGGTTAAACAAAATGCCGTTGCAGGCAAACAGGTTGTAGGACTCGCGGTAGTTGATGGTTTGCCAGTGGGCGTAGACCTTAGCACAGGCGTAGGGGCTGCGGGGATAGAAGGGGGTGGTTTCCTTCTGGGGGATTTCCTGCACCTTACCAAACATTTCCGACGATCCAGCCTGGTAGAAGCGCACCTCAGAGTTCGTCCGATGTTGGTAATCGCGGATGGCCTCTAGTAGGCGCAGGGTGCCCATGGCCACGGTGTCGGTGGTGTATTCCGGCGAATCGAAGCTGACCCGTACATGGGACTGGGCTCCTAGGTTGTAGACCTCCTGGGGCTCCACCTGCTCCAGCAAACGACGCATCATGGTACCATCCGTGAGGTCGCCGTAGTGCAAAAATAGCCGTGCTTCTTCGTTGTGCGGGTCAACGTAGACATGATCCAGGCGGTCGGTATTGAAGGTGGAGGTGCGGCGGATGATGCCATGCACTTCGTAGCCTTTTTCTAGCAGCAACTCGGCTAGATAGGATCCGTCTTGCCCCGTAATACCCGTCAATAATGCACGCTTGCGTTGGCTCATAGCTGTCTTATCTCATATACAAATCGGTAATGCGAAGGTGATGGACTGGGCAGAGACGGGCTCTGGTGTGGTTAGGTCACCGCTGTTTTCTCCACCGGGGCGGCTTTGCGTCCATCCGACCGTGGGGCCATCAATACAAGAATCACCTTACTTTTCAGGGTACCCACGGAAGCCGCAGAAGTTAGCAGCAACGACCCAAGCGTCCTGCCTGTGAACCTCCAGCCTTAGACTTGGCTGGTCAGGCTTTCCTCCGCGAGATAGCCCCGTGATAAAAAGGGAACCTCGACCACCTCGGCCACGGCAGACCCAGCGGTGACAGTTAACCCCTGCCCCCCGGCCTTGGTACGTAGATACCCCAAACCCAGAACACCGGATTCGGTGTCAATAACGCTGGTTACCCATCCTACCTTGTTCTCCCCCAGGTAGAGGGGATCACCGGGGGCAACCCCCTGGCTGAGGCGCAGCCCCCAAAGCTGTTGCTTCACCCCCCGATAGGTATTCAGGCGGGCAATGGTTTCTTGGCCGATGTAACAGCCCTTATCAAAGGACAGGGTGTGCCACAGCCCTGCCTCCAGGGGGTTCACCTCCTCGGTAAGTTCGGCACCGGGCACCGGACGCCCCTGCTGAATCCGCCACCCTTCCCAAAGGCGTTCTCCGGCAGGGATGGCTCCGCCTTGGGTGCAGCGCTGCCACACCTCAGCGGCGGTAGCCAGCGGGCCAAACAGGGTATATCCCGCCCCACCCAGGCCACCGCCCACCGCTACTCGCCATCCGGTTGCCCCCAGGGGAGAATGCTGGCCGTAGGGGCTATTCGGCGCTAGGCGAATCCCCTGGGATTGCACTAGGGCTTGGCTCCCTGGCCCCAGCAAGGAAAACAGCCCCATCTGTCCGGTGTAGTTGGTCAAATGCACCTTATCCGCCGGAAAAATGTAGCGATCCATCCAGTCCAGTAGCCGCTGATCCTGGCCGGGAGACGTCACAATCCACAGACTGTCTTCCGTGGCGTAGACCGTTGCCAAATCTAGGGTGCGGGCCGTTGCGGTGACAAACACCGTGTCGCAGCCCTCCCCTGGTTGGCGTTGGGTAAAGGCGTTGGTAGTTTGATTGTGGATGAACCGCAGCCGATCCGCCCCGGTCATCTCCAACATCCCCCAATGGCTACGATCCACGAGAACGACTCCGGTCGTCACGGCCGCCAAGGCCACCTCGTCATTGCCAAAGCTGAGCGGTGGCCCCTGGGGTGCATCAAACACAGCGCCTTGGGTGGATTGAATGGTTTGGAGGTCTGAGGTCATGACAGTGAATAGTAGTACATTTCAGCGCTTCAGGAACCTGAGGGCGATAACCGGATCATTTTGGCCGAGGCTAGGCATGATTCAACCTACGCAAAAAGCAGGGCAAAAGGCTTGCCCTGCTCACCAATAGTCGGATTCCCATGGTTACGCCTGTGCGAAAGGGAGCGGCTACTCTTCGTCTTCGTCGTCCTCATCGGAGGGGTAGACAAAGCTGGTGGAACGACCCGTCAACACCGACTTACCCAAAGACAGCGCCTTTTGGGCCTGAAGGGTAGCGGTGCGTCTCCATGTAGCCCGACGCTGGTCGCGCTTTTGTTTGGAGGTTTTCTTCTTAGGAACCGCCATGGCTGCAATACGATAAACTTTACAACCTTACCAGCATACGACAAAAGCCATAGGTTAAGCAATCAATACCTGCGCCCCCCCAGGGCAAACGCATACTCGCGCTTTTCTCAATAAGGAGCCTGAAAAGCTAGCTTGTTGAGAATAATGGGGCCATTTTGATGGCTTCCAATGGCTGAAAGCCTTATTCTTGCGCCGAAATCGATTTAGTATACGTTTGCCCTGAGAGGATGACTTTGCAGCGGCACGGCGAGCCATTTAGCCATTTTGAGCTATGCCTACGATGAGTAGAGCCTCCATCCAGGGACACCTTTGTTTAGGATATTGGGGCATTAGAATGTCTTCGCCAACAGTATCATTGGTGGAAAGACGGTGCTGACTCAAGATTTCAAAGGGTCGCCAATTCTAGAATGAAGTGCAACACCTAGAAGCGTCCCGTAGAGGGGCTCATAGGATAGTCTGATGTTTACCACAACAAAAAGACACCCTATGAGTTATACCCATCTGAACGCTTCTGAGCGGGGCACCTCGAAAAATACAAATCCTATTGAGAATGACAACAAGATTTCAATGGTTTTGAAATCCAGGGAGTCGCAATAAGGAATTAATCGAGGTGCCCACACAAGAAAAAATAAATGCCAACCTGCGGAATGTCGATTTTATTCAAGATGATTTTGACCAACGGCTAAGTTTTGCATGAATCTAATCACATAAGAGCGGTAAAAAAGTCAAAGTCGACTTTTCCACAGGGCACTGGTTCGTTAAAGTGGGAGGGCTTCAAAGCCCCTGGGATTGAGCAATTCAGCCATCGAGATGGGGCGAGTCGTGAAGCCCATCGCCATCGCGGGGGTCTGCTTGCCCTGGAGTCCCCAGTGGGGGCGTACCCAATTATGAATCAACCGCTGAACGTCCAAACTGCGCTGTAAGCCCTCGGTGGTTTTGGCATAGAGGTTTTGGCGGCGGCGGTAGGCACTACAGCGTCGCCTTAGGGCCGCATTGTTCGCCTCGTTATGATTCGCATGGACCTCGGATGCCGGACTTAGGGCGGTGAAAGGATGATCCACCTTGAGCCAGACGACCCGCCGTTGCCCTTGGGAACCCTTAATCTTGATCGCTACTTCCAAGCCTTCCCGCCACACCTTGCGGAAGGGATAGGTGGCCGCTAAACCCTGGTGGGACAACCGCTCACTGGCCAGAGGCCAGAGGGCTTTGCCATACCGTCGCTCCCCGTCGGTGAACCAGCGGATGGTGCTGGCCCCTTGCGCCCAGGCCCAGGTGTCCTGAGTCCCCTGGGTAAACAGGGTCTCATCTTTGCGCCCCGCCTGCGCTGTTACCCAGTAACGACTCTCCCGCTCCAAAAACGTCAGCGTCCAACCCTGACTCGCCTGAGGGGGGAAAATTCTCGCCCACGCGAGTGTACCGTTCATCCCCTTCTAGCGTGATCTCGCTCCCCTCAGGGGCGGGCGGTGACCACGCCTCTCCCTGACGGGCTAACCGCTCTTCCCACCGTATAATCGTCGCATGGGACTTGCCGTACACCCGTCCGGTGGCCCGCATCCCCATCCCTTCGCTCCGACTCTTGAGGGCGTATTCGACCACCGTGGACGAGGTACGCAGGCGAGCCATTGGGGTGCCTGTGCGTTCGTTAAAGTTGTGAACGCAGCTTCGGCAGCGGTAGTACTGCACCATCTGGTGGGCACCTCGAAAAATACTGAAGACACTGTCTCACAATGAGACTCACGCCGAAATCCAGACTCCTGAAATATTTGCTAATAGGGCACCTCGAAAAATACTGAAGACACTGTCTCACAATGAGACTCACGCCGAAATCCAAACTCCTGAAATATTTGCTAATAGTCCAATATTTGATCATTAGTATTTGGATTCTTAAAGAGATAGTCGATAGACACAAAAAGATGAGATCATAGATAATATAAATCACTCATTTCTCATCAGGACTATGGGACAAAAAGGATTCTGGGACTTTGAGGAACGCCAGCAGGAATTGCTCAACAAAAATAAAACCTTAAAATATCTCAATGACATTATTCCT
>NZ_JACJRS010000109.1 GCF_014697375.1 Phormidium sp. FACHB-1136 | reverse complement strand
CTCTACTTTTGCCTAAATTCATCGCCGCTAAGCTTAACCCCTTGCCCCCTCAGGTCTCCCAAAGCTTAGTAACTTAGTACCCCTGTCCAGAACTTATGACTGTCCAGCAGGATTTGAAGCCTTTTGTTATAGCTTTATCTGCATTTCAAAATCGAATTCCAGAACAGCTAGAACTAAATTATCAAAACATTGATCTTCTTTCGGTAGAAGTTAGTAAGACTCTAGCTGAATTTCGAATAAAGCCAGGATGGTTGCTGGAGGGTTTTAAGCGCAAATCTCTCAAATCTAAAGTCGATGTATTGAGAAATGAATTAGATTCTCTATTAAGGAGTGCATGGAAATCTTATAAACAAACAAGAATGCCTAAAACAAACAATGAGCTTCTTGACCTTCTTGGCAAGATTGAAACATTTAGGCCAACCGTTGAAAGGGTTAAGAGACTACATGCACAGGTTGAAGCTGTACCATTTCCTCAGGATGATGAGCATTTTCAAAGATTGGAACAAGGTATTGATGACATGTCTAATGCTTGGAATAGCCTGAGTTCAAATGATGTTCCTGAGTCAGTACTAAACTTCCTAAAGGCAGCCTCTACCTTTGGAGCTTCTTTAGATAGTCTGACTCCGGAAGTCGAAGGTTGGCTTAAAGAACAAGGCATTACCAGATTCTTCCAGGTCAAACTTACTGACTAGAAATCGATCAAAGCTCAAAATTTCTGTGGTGTTGGGGATATTTATGAACGAGGAACTAGGAAATTTAGTACAAGAGTTTCTCAATCAACTAGAACTCGAGCAAACTAAGCTTCTTACTTGGGGCGTCGTTAACGGCGGTTTCAGCGAAGATGAAATCGAAGAAATGGCAGAAGCTATTCTCAAAGCACACGATGTTGATACTGACCCGTGGGATCTGATCGAGGAGCTAGAAGAACGCAAACTCCTTTTCGACTTCAACATTTGGGGCTCTCGACTCTACCGTACCCGAATGGCTGAGTCAGTCCGATTGTTCGCTCGCCTCCGTCAACTATTTCCTAACCGGGATTGGCAGGTTTCCCCCACCCTGGTTGCCGATTATCGCTTCTCTCTACGGCAACGAGTTTATCCAAACCGTCGGTTTCAGCCTACAGATGTCCTAGAACAGCTCGAAACTGAGAAACTCATCAACTCCTCCCAGCGACTGGTATTAGAAGACTTACTGGTGTCGCCGGATCGCACCCTAATCCTCGCAGATTTCCAGCGTCGAGCCACATCGCGAATGCTGCGTGACCTTAAAAGCACTAGCAGTCGGGGCATGATTGTCTGTGCTGGAACTGGAACCGGGAAAACCTTAGCCTTTTATCTTCCAGCTCTAACCCATATCGCTGGGCTGATCAAAAAAACAGTCTACTGGACAAAAGCTCTAGCCATTTACCCCCGTCAAGAACTGCTCAAAGACCAGTTCTCCGACACTTATGTAGAAGCCCGTCGTCTCGATGCCGTGCTCCAGCAAGCCGGACAACGAAAACTGACTATCGGAGCATTCTTTGGCCTGACTCCCAAACAAGCCTCTTATCTAACACCACCACCTAACTCTCAGTTTGAATCTCCCTGGCCTAGAGAGTCTGGTGGGTTCACCTGTCCTTATTTGCGGTGCCCCAAATGTGGTGGATCCCTAAGTTGGCGGCGAGACGACATTGAGCAAGGACGAGAACGGTTAGTTTGCCTCACCCCATCCTGCAACACCGAAATCGGCGAAGACGAAGTCATGTTGACCCGCGATCGCATGGCCAAAACCCCACCCGATATTCTTTTTGCCACCACAGAAATGCTCAACCGCTCGATGGGAGATGCTTGCTATGGGCACGTTTTTGGTGTGGGAGCCACCAAACCACCACAGATAGTCTTATTGGACGAAGTCCATACCTATACTGGCATTCATGGAGCGCAGGTAGCTTATCTATTGCGCCGTTGGCAACGCATGATAGGCAAAAAAGTCCAATTCACCGGCTTATCAGCCACCCTCCAGAGTGCCACCGAATTTTTCACTCAATTAGTGGGCTTACCACCAGGCACTGTGGAAGAAATTTCCCCTGGAGATGATGTTCAGCCAGAGGGCATGGAGTATCTGCTCGCTCTGCGTGGAGATCCAGTTTCGGGAACCAGTCTCCTATCTACTAGCATCCAAACGGCAATGCTCCTTCGCCGTATTCTTGACCCCTCCGATAACAATGCCAGTCAGGGAACCTACGGTTCGCGAGTTTTTGCCTTCACCGATGACTTAGACGTTACCAACCGGCTATTCCATAACCTCCTCGATGCCGAGGGCAGAAACAGCTGGGGAGGAATCTTCTCTTGGAGACAACCATTAGCCGCCCTTCGAACCCACAGCGCCACTAACCCGGTAGAACGGTTGGTCCAGGGGCAATCCTGGCACATGTGCGAAGAAATTGGTCACACCTTAGAAAATCCCCTCCAAATTACCCGCACCAGTTCTCAAGACACAGGCGTAGATTCCCAGTCAGACGTTATTGTCGCCACCGCGTCCTTAGAGATTGGCTTCAATGACCCTGAGGTAGGTGCCGTCATCCAGCACAAGGCCCCCCGCAATATGGCCTCCTTCCTACAGCGGAAAGGCCGAGCCGGTCGCCGACATACCATGCGCCCTTGGACTGTCGTTGTCCTGTCGGACTATGGGCGCGATCGCATTGCCTACCAAAGCTACGATCTCCTGTTCAACCCCATTCTCGAAGAGCGCCTGCTGCCTCTATCCAACCGCTATGTCATCCGTATCCAGGCCGCCTTTGCCTTTATGGATTGGGTAGCCCAGCAGTTACCCAGCACACCCTCTGGCCGGGTTTGGAAAGATTTTGCTGAACCTGCTCAAGGGATTTGGCATCAGCGACAAGTTCAGGCGGCTGAGATCATCCGTCAGGTTCTGGCTGGTGGAGAGACTTACAGCGCTCTAGAAAGCTATCTCCAAGAAGCACTAAGTCTGTCTACCGAAGACCTTCAGCCTGTCCTGTGGGAGCCGCCTAGGGCACTCATGACAGGGGTACTACCAACCCTGCTAAGACGCCTCGCAACGGGGTGGAAACGGCTGCAACTGCCTGGTGAACCTGAATTGGACTATCACACCCGAGACCCCCTGCCAGACTTTGTACCCGCTAACCTCTTCAGCGACCTCCTGTTGCCCGAAGTCCGTATCGTGACCCCACCTCCGACCAAAAACTCTACCGAGTCAGAGGAGTACTACTTACCCATTCTGCAAGCGATCAAAACCTTTGCTCCAGGGCGCGTATCCCGTCGTTTTGGCATTCAGCGAGGGCAGATTAGTCACTGGATTGCCCCCGCAGCCCTGGTTAGCGGATTACAAAACCTTGCCATTGAGCAGATTTGTGCCGAATACGAAGAAGCAGGCATCTTTCAAGTCCGCCAGGAAGACCAACTTAGGGATATTCGCTGCATTCGCCCCTGGACGCTGCGGGTAGAGCAAATTCCCACCCAGGTCAGCGACAAATCCAATGCCCAGCTCGAATGGCACACTCAAATCGTGCCGCCAGATAGGGGAACTCCCCTAGATTTGCCCCAGGCTGCATGTTGGCTGGGCATTCTAGAAGCAGTTTTCAGCTTTACCCATAACCAGCAGAACCCTCTAGAGGTGCGTCGCTTTGCCCTGGGGTCTCAAGCCAACCTACGGATTCAGGAAAATCGCCAGACCCAAGAAATAGAAACATCCATACGATTTATCGATGCGGCTAGTGGCCAGACAGCCGGAGTCGGGTTTGCCCAAACCGTGGATGGCATCGTGTTTCACTACCGCATTCCCGAAGATTTCACCCTGAGTCCCTATGATGCTAATCGCCCTAAGGTTCATGCCTTCCGCACGTCTTACTTTCGCCATCGCATTCGGCAGGATGTCCGCCTCGATGGCATCGCCAATATTTTCCAGCGCAACTGGCTCTACCAGATTTACCTCTCCATGCTGGTGGCCTACGCCCTACAGCATGAAGTAGCACTGCCCGACGCCTACCAGGCACTTCAGGAAAAAGATCTAGGGCAGGAAATGGCCATGGTGCTGGATAGGATCTTTCAAACGCTCAACGCTGAAGAACCTCCCGACGAGGGGACCGTTGACGAAACTTTCACAGACGACCTTGCTGATTTGAGCGATCCGATAGCGCCTAACTTGCCTCCCGGTCGGCAACCTACCCATGAACGGCTGCGCGAACTGACCTCCAGTGCAAAGGTACAAACGGTGCTCAACGATTTGGCACAGGTGCTCTGGCAACAGCCTGATGACGGATGGCACGACTGGGCCAAAGAGCGCTTTAGGGCAACCTTAGGGGGAGCTATCCTAGATGCCTGTCAGCAACTCTGTCCCCAGTTCGACTCCGAAGATTTGTTGCTCGATTTGGATGCAGGGCCACGCCCTCCCGACGCACCCCCTGTACCAGAGGGGATAGACGAAATTTGGCTGACTGAGGCAAGCCCTGGGGGCAGCGGAATCATTGAGGAACTGCTTCAGCGCTATGCCGAGGATCCTTTCGGATTTTTCCGTCTTGTCGAAAGTGCCCTAGAACCCTCAGATTTTGAGGTGATAGATTCGGAACTCACAACGCTACTAGAGCTATCTGAAACCAATGAAGCGGTACAGACAGCCTTTTCCCAGGTACGATCTGCCGATTCTCACCATGCGCTTACCCAAGCTAGTGGCCACCTTCGCCGAGTCTTGCAGGAGGAGGGGATTCTCATCACCCCAGCCGTTATGACCGGGATTCACGCCCGCATTCTGTCACCCGGCAGTAGCCCTAATACCGATCACCAACTCAGGGCATTACTGCGACGGTGGCAAGCAGAAGAGGAACGCCTAGGCATTGAGGTGGATGCGCGGGTATTTGCTTATGTGGCGAGCACCCAGGCAGAGTTAACCGCCGCTTTACCCCTCGAAACTCGTCAGGATCCCTATGTATGCTTCCAGGTTTTGTATGGCCGTCTGTGGCTACGGGGCAGCATTGTCCGTAATCGGGCTATCTCTTTCTATAACCCCTTTAGCATCATGCCAGAGGCGGATCGCGAAATTTTGCTCGATGTTCTCCAGCCTGTTGAAACGTTAATCAAGCTAGAAGAGCCAAATTGGCAAGAACAGGTGAAGGAGGCTCTCAGAACAGCAGGAACAGCCTCTCTCAGCGCTCGACCCACCAGCCGTCAAGCCCTCAAAAATGCGCTGTTGAGCATCATGATAGAGCCTGTAGATGTTGGTTTTCTAAATTTGTATCCCGCTATAGAAGGGATGCGCAGAACCGCCCAAGGGTATGTTGCCCGCCTTCGTATACGGGAGGCCGTCCAGTGAGCCGAACGATTCACTCTCGCTTTAGCTCTCGGCAACTGCCCGACTTGCTTCAAGCACTCCTGGTGGCAGAACTCATTGCCCCCAGTGCCTGTCTGTGGTTAGTATCCCCCTGGGTCTCGGATATCCCCATCATCGACAACACAGCCAATACCTTCCTGGCCCTAGAGCCATCATGGCCTCGGTCTAAAATTCGCCTTACCGAAGTCTTGGCGACCCTCTCCTATCTGGGAACGACAGTTTGTTTAGCCACTCGACCTGATCTCCACAACCGCAGCTTTATAGAAACCCTGACCACCCTAGCTAACAACAACTACCTACGAATCCATCAGGTAGAGGAACTGCATACGAAAGGAATGCTTTCGGATAGTTTTTTCTTGGCTGGCTCAATGAACTTCACCTTTAACGGCATCACCGTGAACGAGGAGACGCTGATCTATGAAACAGCCCTAGAAGCTATTTCAGAACAAAAGCTAAATTTCAGAGACCGTTGGGGAGGCGCAGGATAGAAGTATGGCAACCAAGTTAGATACTCGCCAATTCTTAGAGCACTTTTTTGGGGATGGCAATCAGATCAAGCTAGACGCAATCGAGTCTGCTAACGGTTCTGCTCGTATGCTTCAACCCTGGCTCACTCGGCTTGAGCGAAATTTACCCTCGGTATTGCCGTGTAAGCATGACCGAGGAACAGACTGGTATGGGGTAGCCCGATCTGAGCGCGAATTGCGAAGCCTAGGAGAATACCTAACGGCTTTTGTCGGCCCTACTTGGTCTACATTCCGTGGGCAAAGAGCACAACTCGACCTCAATAACCCAGTAGAAGCCTCTGTACAGGCATTTACTAGCGGCTTTGCGTTCAAGTTTCAAGGGACTTCTGATTCTAACGGAAAGTCTCATGACGTTTGGGAAGCTCTGAAACAAATGCGTCAAGTACTAGATCGCCGGGTAGACCAAACCTATGAAACTCCAAGAGCTACGGGGCGAGTCCTGCGAGATTTTTATATGGCGTTGCAGGCCTGTGATCGCCCTGCTGCCGAGGCTCAACTTCACTACCTCAAAACCCATAATCGATTAGATCCTCAAAACTTGCTATTCCTCAAGGTAAGGATGCTCTCCGACCTAGCGGCGTGGGCAGAACTACTCGCACTGCCAGAGCTACCTGATTTATTAGGCACTCGCCGACCCTACGAGGTGACTCAGGCACTCATCCGCGCCGTTTACCAACAGGAGCTTTATCGATTTGAGGTAACTAAAGCTGCTCAGAGTGCCGTGACCTATTTTTATGAGGGTATCCTTCCTCAATACAGCAGTCTATATATTGCTCGATCAAAAAGTCGCCAGCCCGAGACAATTAAATCATTTATGCTGCTGGCTATTGGGCGTGCAGAACCTGATGTTGCCTTAAAAGATGAACTTCTGAATACTCCAGGATTACAACCTGATGATTTAGTTTACCTTCAGCAGCTAGCCAATCTAGTAGCAACACCAGATTCTCTCTCTTCCTCAACCATTGCCGATCCTCTTAAACAAGCTGAAGAAGCAAATCGAGACTTTGATTATAATCAGGTTTTAATCTGGGCTTCCCAATCTCCCCCTTCATTACAAAAAGTTCGCCTTCTCTTCGACGCATTTTACGATCTAAGAACCCTAGATAGCCAACGAGAAGCCCTAGTCGCCTTCCAAGAATTAAGCTCTAACGAACAAGAGGTTATTAGTCGAACTCGATATGGGAAAGACCAATTAGAACTGCTACAAGGCTTTATCCATCCAGTAGAGAAGGTTCCTGATAATTGGGTGGAGTGGATCCAGCAGTTAGTTCAGAACCCACAATGGGATTTAGCTCTCGATGTAGCTCGTCGTGGTGAGCAGGAGTGGGATATTTCTGACTTAGTCACTGAGCATGGAGCTATCCTGCAATTTAGAAAATTACTGGAAACAGCCTCAGGCCAACCAGAAGCTGAGCAGACCTTAGCTAATGCATTGCCTCATTTACTAGGCACATTCCAAAATGACGAGCAGTACCCTCGCCGCGAGTTCATATCTATCTATGCCTTCTTGCTTGACCTAATAGCTGTAACAACATCTGGAGGCGATCCAGATTTAGTGCTATTCAATGAAATAACGAATACTCTAATTAGTCTTGGCACAAACCAAGACAATTACAATGAAATTGTAGGTTTTGCACTCGATCTATGGGGACAGTATGGTTCTCCAGCGAAGGTAGATTGGATCTTAGATTTCATTAGTATTCTGATTATTCAGCCTTGTCTTAATAAAGATATTCGTAACCAGGTCATTTTTGCTGTCGCTTCTACATTACGTCAATATGTTCAACGGATTGATCAGATGCAGTGGTATCTCTTCTCAAATCTCATCCGCGATCTAAATCTAGAAGACTCATTTCCAGATCTTCCGCCAAGTCAAGATACAGATGAGGTAACAGAAGTCAATCTACTACAGACACTCAGGAATAAATCTGTCCTCATCTATACGTTAACTGAGCCTGTCGCCCAGCGGGTAAAGACAACACTAGAAAGCATCTGTGCAGGAATTAACGTTCATCTTAGTCATGCAAAAGGTGGAAATAATCAGCTTAAGACTTGGATTCTGAATGCTGATCTTGTTGTTGTAGTCACGGCTAGTGCTAAACATGCGGCTACGTATTTCATCGAAGATCACTGTACTAAAGATAAGCTCTTGAGAGTCAATACCAAAGGTAGTGCTAGTTTAATGCGGGAGATACAGGCTTTTCTAAAGAAAAACTTGTAAAAATAGAGAAAAGAGTATTATGATTAACAAGTAGTTTCCATGTTTTCTTGAGAAGCACACACTCAAGTAATCCAACGAAGCAATAATTGAGGATGTCTCAATGAAGTCTTCATTTCTGCCAGTATTTGCAGTCAATAGACTCAATTTACTTAAAAAACTGGAAAACCTTCAGGGAGAGTTTGGCGTTCTAGGCACTATTATTGAATCTGACAATTTTCTCAACAGCTTACGCCTATCAAAAAAAACATTCTTCATTGATAGTGGTGTCTTTGATGCCAGTAAGAAAGCTTGGCATCAAGCAACGGTATCTGTATTTGAGAACGAGCGATGGGTCAGGAAAACCTGTCTCGCTGATTTACAAGATCTCAGGGCATGGATCATTTATTTTCTTGAGCGCTGTGAAAAATTTAATCCTGACTATGTGTTTGCACCAGACATCGTAGGGGAACCACTTTTGTCTCTCTATCTTGCCAGACTTACCTGGGAAGAATATTGTCTCAAGACTTACTCTTATCAACTGATTGGAGTAGTTCAAGCAGGCCACCCTCTCTACAACTGGCCACCTCTAGATACTCCACAATCCGATTCATTGCCTCCCTATTTCAACACGGCAAAAAGTTTTCTCTCTTCTCTTATCAGCCAGTATCGAAATATAGGGTATCAATATATTGCTCTTGGCGGATTACTAAAGGCGGATAGCACCATGCCTATGGGGCTTAAGTTTGGCCTTTCTACTCAGGAATTTGATCATCTTTTAAGTTGGAGTCGTCCTGATTTTGTTCTCGGTGGCCTTGCCCTTTCTCGCTTAGAAATCCTTAAAAAGCATGGTGTTTGGGCTGACTCTTCTAATTGGCTTTGGTGGGATGAGCGTTACGATTATGAACGATTTGGCCATCGAAACGCTCTCCAGGAAGTGGTTCGTTAATGATTCAAACCAAGACTCCTTCCTTAGGTGTTACCCCCAACAATTCCTGTAGTACGTGATAACAAGAATCGACGGTGGTTCTTGTGTTCTGAATGATACGTGCTCCTTTAGCATTAACCTGGGTGACTCCTCGCTGAAGCCAGAAATCTTCTTCTTTGCTCCAATCTACTTCGGCTAAATGGGCTAACCACTGTACCAAGTTCTCGGCGGGTACTCCTTCAGTAAATAAGTCTCGCCCTACTAACCCCAAAGCTTGGAACACAATTGCAGCTCCTACGATGGATTCTTCTCGCTGCTGCTTTCTTTCAGCCTTAGAGAGAACACGCCAAGGATTATCCGGAAAAGCACTGGCGGCAGCGGCCCAGAAGGTCATTGCCCAATCTATTTTGGCTTCCAGTGGTTCTTTCGGGCTAAGGCGAGGATACATATGCTGAGTGGCTGTCACCAACGTCGAAAGTGTCATGAGTTTAGGATTGTGCTTACCCAGACCATTCTCAACGGTTTCAATATTGGAGCGAAACTGAGGCACTCGCTTGCAGAGTTCCTTCGCGATAGTCACTTCTGGCGACCGCATATCGAACAAATGGGCCAGGGACTTCCCAGGGCGTTGGGCTAATAAGTTCTGATCCCGAAAAGCCTGCCGCTCTAAATCTAGCGGTAGAGCGGCATACACTAGCGCACCCAGTTCTAACCGAGACACCTCCGCCAGTTCAGGAGAACCCTGCTCCTGCAAAATCTTAATTGCTCTACGAATACCGCAGCAGCGATGTTGCCCGTCGGTTAGTCGCAGTGATGTCGAATCATAGGGCAAAACAATTGTCCCATTCCGGTAAATAGGATCCGGTTGAATGTTGAGACAGATGGCTGGAAAGAAGGTACTGCCGTCTTTATAGGTATCTAGGATGTACTTCGCAATGGTGTTGACCCGGACTGGGTTTAACTTCCGCTGGGCAAAGTCAGCTAAGTCTGGCTCGTTCGGCACGTACAGTCGCTCGTCGTCCATCAGGCGCACGATATCACCAAAGGATAAGGTAGCCACATAACTCTTTTGGTGCCGCTTGAGCCCCCGCTTAACCGGCACTGCCTGAAGCAATAATTCCATCACTATGCCTCGCTAGATTAAGGATCTAGGAAATACAGACTACCATGAAACCATGTATACATGGTTTCATGGTAGCAGCAAAGTCTGACAGCCCCTAAAATTTTGGCGTTGCCAGGTACGTTTAACTTTGCCGTCAAATATCCGAGTTCCGTCTGAGCTTTATGAGAAGTTAAGAGAGATCAGTATTTCTCTTGCCGGAGAGTATCAAAGCGCAGCGCCTGCTATCCAAGATGTGGCCACCGTGGCGTTGAAACACTTTCTACACGAGTGGGACGCATCAGACGATGTCGTTCGGCGGGCCATTGTAACAGAACTGTTGGAAAGCCGTCGTCTCTCTCGTTCCAAGATGGGGCCGTCCTCAAAGCCGCCGAAGCAGTCCGAGTAAGCTGGGGTGGAGCATTGGGGGATGTGGCTCGGTTTTGTAACACTCTTTCAGAGAAATTTGGATTCGGGTCGTTGGTGTGCTCTTAAGCTATGGAGGGAACCCTAGTGTTACCGGGAGCAATGGATAGCTATGGATCGCACAATCGCAGAATTTAAGCTGGAAGAAGGTAGCGACATCACCGTTCTGTTTGAGGTGCCGCCCCCTAGCAACGACAGTGCCCTAGAGGAGGTGAGCTTAGATGCGGGCAGGATGGTTTACCAAGCCACCCAAACTCTGGGGCAAGCCCTGGATCAGGTGCAGCCTGTAGCCAATGCCATCATTTCCCGATTTAAGACAGGGCTCACCACCCCAGCCGACGAGGTGGAGGTGAAATTTGGCCTTACCCTCAGTGCTGATGCGGGGGCGATCTTCACCTCCGTCGGGGGCGATGTGACCTTTGAAATTACCTTGAAATGGGCAAAGGGCAGCGATTAGGGATATATGACGCAACCAGTGACCGAAGCTCAGTATCTGGCGGCCATTGCCCGCATCTACCAGGGTAAGACGCCCATTGGTATCGCCTTTTGTGTGGCGGATGGTTATCTGCTGACCTGTGCTCATGTGGTGAGTAAGGCACTAGGGCATCAACGCAAGTCTTACCAAATTCTTGCCCAGGAGATGTTGGGGCAGAAGATAGCCCTAGAGTTTTGTGGCGAGGGACAGGTGGAACGCCACCATGCCACCGTTGTTTACTGGCGCAGCCCAGCCCAGACAGAACCCGGTACGACGGATGTGGATGTCGCCGTTCTAAGGCTCACGGAGGCCATGCCTAGAACAGCTCAACTACTTGTTCTAAAGCGCTTTCCGGCGTTTTGGGAGAACACTTTTCGCGTTTCGGGCACCCCGGCTAAGGTTGCTGATGGCGTGTGGGCCAAGGGAAATCTGGACGGAACTAGCCACGATGGCCGATTGGTGCAAATGGTTGCTGGCCCCGGCTATGCCATTGAACCGGGCTTTAGCGGTGCCCCAGTGTGGAGCCCATCCTTGGGGGATGCCATTGTGGGCATGGTGGTGGCCCGAGATAAACAGCGAGAAGAGGAGAGAATTAGTTTTATGGTTCCAGCGGCGAGGCTTCGGCCCGCTCTGGATGCTGTGGAACTAGAGACCTTGATGGATATTCTGGCTCCCCAAATCAATGTGTTGAAGGATGTAATCTCAACGGCTTACTCAATCGCAGCAGGAGATCGCATCACGACCTTTCCCATATCTACCCAGGTTGACCCGATCCAAGCCCTGCGGGAAAACCTCGCGAGTCTTTTATCTATTCCTAATCACAATCCAACATCGTCAGGCCCCCTCCCCTTTGCGGTGGCGGTTCTGACCTTGCCTGTCTTGAGCCTTCCAGAGGCATTACGCAATGCCCTCACAGTGTGGCTAGAACGTCGCGTGACGGATCTGACTCAGTTGCTAGCGACTGCCCAGCAGGCAGTCACCGCCGCCGCCGTGCAAGCCTCGACCCAGGCGCATCTGTTGCTGTGGGTTCGCACCAGTCCTGAATATGCAAGCCAGGATCGCTACCTGGTCAGTGCGTTCTGTATTCCTGAACCAAATACCTACAACCCTGCCAATGGAACTGGGTGCGAACCTCTCAAAGCCGTGGAGGCTTTCAGAGATGCTGCAAAAAGTGACACCATAGCCAGGGATGACCTGGAAAAGGTCTTACAAACCTGTCTACAGGAAGTCAGCACCAGCTACAAACAGGCAATCGCCCATAAAGAACTCATCCTGGAGTTGATCCTGCCCATTCCCCTGCTGAATTACGACATTGACCAATGGAACGAGCAATCCCCTAGAAAGATCCCCATCCATCTGCAACATCTACTACAGGAAGTCGATACCGTTTCTATCCCTCCTATCGGCTATCGATACCAGGTGATGCTGCGAATGGCCGATCGATTTGATCCCTATTTTGCCCATCTACGCCCCTTCTGGGAAACGAAATGGAAGATGCTGAAAACAGCCATTGACACTCGGTGTCAGGCTAAACAGGTTTTGATTTCAGGCCATTGCAGCAACTTCCAGACCATCTTGGCCCAAGATGATTGTCTGGGTATGCATTTGAACACAATGCTTCCAAATGCCAGTACCGAGCAGCGACTGCTGGCCCTAATTCTGGGGGCCACCCCCACAGCGCTGTGGCTTCGGCAAATTCCGTCCAGAAGCAAGTATAAAAAGCCTTTTAGCGACTTGCTCGAACACTCCGTGGGCGACATAGTCTGTAAAGTCAGAGAAGCCCGTCGAGTGGCTTTTGATAAACAGGGTAAGCTCCACTTTGGCCGACACCTGGCTCTAATTTGGGATAACCCTCAACTGGTGCCGCCCGAAGCCGAAATTGCCAATACCCTCGATATGCCCCAAGAGATGCCCTAGCCATGACAGACTGGAAAATTTTTACCGGAACCATCAACGACGACGGCACCCTAGCCCATGAGCCTGGGCGTATCAAGGATTTACCCGAACCGCCTAGTTGGCGATCCTTTAGTCAGAGCGACAGTGGCGGAACCAAGACTGAGCAACGGGGCAAAACCTTTCAACCCCTTAAAGAAGAGGTAGAAATGGTCAATGCCGCACTCTACCTGCGGAGGCCCTTGCTGGTGACGGGCAAACCGGGCACTGGCAAAACTTCATTGGCTTATGCGGTGGCCTATGCTCTGGGGTTGGGGGAAGTGTTGGAGTGGTCTATCACTACCCGAACTAGCCTAAAGGATGGCCTCTACACCTATGATGCCGTCGGTCGTCTGCAAGATACCCAACTGCGGTTCCAGAGCGAGGGCAAACCCGCGAACGAAAAAGAGGCCCAGAAGCGATTAGAAGAAACCCTCAGCCGCATCGGGGACTACATTACCCTGGGGCCACTGGGTACAGCACTGCTGCCCGCTGAAAACCCCCGCGTGCTGTTGATCGACGAAATTGACAAGAGTGACATCGACTTACCCAATGATCTGCTGCACGTTTTTGAAGAGGGCAAGTTTCAGATCCCTGAATTGGTGCGTCTTAAGGGCAAAGTGAAGGGGACAATCGCTGTGCAAACAGCTTTTACCGAGGCCAACGAGCCTTCCCATGTAGAGATTGAAAATGGTCTGGTGCGCTGCACTAACTTCCCCTTTGTGGTCATGACGAGCAACGACGAGCGCGACTTCCCCCCTGCTTTCCTGCGCCGTTGCCTGCGGCTGGATATGGCCGACCCCGACCGCAAACGGCTGGAGCAAATTGTCAAGGTTCACCTGCACGATGCTGGTGCCCACGTTAATAAACTGGTGCAGCAGTTCTACGACAAGCGCCAGCGGGAAAATGGCATTCTCGCCACCGACCAACTGCTCAACGCTGTTTATCTGGTGTCTCGTAAGCAAGCTCCCACTGGTAAGACAAAAGAGGATCTGGTGGAGCAACTGCTGAAGTATCTCGACAACCCCCAGGGCTAACCCCATGAAACAGCCTCTGCCGCCACTACAGACGATCTACGACTTTGCCAAATTGCTAGATCTGGCAGAGCTAGGCCTTGATGCCGAAGATGTGGCCGATGCAGCATGGCTAGCACAGTTCATTCCCTCTGAGCCTGAGCCGGATGATGCCAGGGATCCTGAGATTGAAGAAGACGATTTGCAAGACACCCCCATCATTGAGCGGCGAGAAGGGACGACGACAGAGGGCACAATCCCGGTAGCCACTGCCCCAGCCCCATCGCCCCAAACCGACTCAACCGAGGATGCCCCATCCGTAGGGATTCCCATTCAAATTCCGGCGGCACCGGCCCTCAGGGCAAGGCAAGACTTGGCTAAGGCCCTACGCCCGATCATGCGCCGGGTACCTTCTCGCACCGCCACCCGGTTCGATGCCGATGCCACTACTAAACAAATTGCCGAGCAGGGCATTTGGACTGCCGTGACGGCCCCCGCCCCAGAGCGCTGGTTTGAGCTGGCCATTGTGGTGGAACAGTCTCTCTCGACGCCCCTCTGGCAAGATACCCTAGCGGAACTCAAACTGCTGACCGAACGCCAGGGAGCCTTTCGGCGGGTAAGCACCTGGCAAATCCAAGTGCAGGGCAATGGCCCTGTGCTGCATCCTAAATGGCTCCAGGGTGACAGGTTCAAGCCCACCTGCAACCACAAAACCTTGATTGACCCGGCGGGCCGAAGGCTGATCTGGCTGGTGAGCGACTGCACCTCTGCCCTCTGGCAGCAGCCCCAGATATACCAATGGCTGAGGGACTGGGGCAAACAATGCCCTACGGTCTTAGTGCAGCTATTCCCCGGTCGCCTGTGGTGGCGCACCGCATTGGGAGATGGGGTGCCGGTGCGGCTCAGTGCCTACACCCCAGGGGTTCCAAATGCTCAGCTTCAGGTGTCTGAGGTGCTGCCCTTTAGCACCTTGGCCCAGGCATTGGGCACCAAACCCAACCAGATGATGCAAGCTTTTCATAAGTTTCAGCAAGAGCCCCTGGCAACGGTGCCGGTGGTGAGCTTGGAGGCATACCCGCTAAACCAGTGGGCCAAGGTGGTAGCAGGTGGTGGGGATGTTTATACCCCTGGCTACCGTTTTAATGAGACTACCCTGCAAGCCTATCGAGAGCGCAAACAGGCAACCCCTCTCTCGCGTCAACTTGCGCCAAAAGAGCAGGTGCAGCAGTTTCAAAAAACAGCGTCAGACACAGCCTTTAAGCTGGCTGGGTTAATGGCAGCGGCCCCTGTTAGCCCGCCAATTATCCAACTGATTCAGCAGACCCTATTGCCTGAGTCGCAGCAGGTGCATGTGGCAGAAGTTTATATGAGCGGCCTGCTCAGGGCGGTTACCCCTGCCGATGCCAAGCTGCCCCCCCACAAAATTCAGTACGACTTTCTCAACGACGAAATTCGTGAGTGCCTGACGGACTACATGCCCATCGCCAAAACCGAAGCGGTGCTCGATGCGGTGTCGGCCTATATTTCTGAACGATTAGGGCTACAGACCAAAACCTATGAGGCTCTGCTATTACTAGATTTGGAAGGACGGCCTAAAGACCAGGAAGTAATTTTGCCTTTTGCCCGCATTGCTAAACGAGCATTACAACGCCTAGGTGGTGACTATGCCCAACTGGCCGACTACATTGATGCACCCAATCATCCCCAAATTCCAGTTCTGCCACCGAAGGATTTTCTTGAACTCAAGACGTTTGAGTTTGAGTATCCGTTGATTAACTTGGAGGAAATTTCAGAAGAAAGGGCTAAACGGCAGGCTTTAGATGATCGACTTGCCCAACGTTTTATTAGCCTTGATCCAGGAGGATATTTCTTGATTTATTTGAATTGGGATAAACACCTAATCTGTGCAAATCACTATGCCAATACTGTTAATGATGGAGGGTTGGATTGGAGGCCAAAGACTGGTGAGCCTGTAAAAAAGATTTCCAATCGATCAGCTACTCGCACTTACTATGGACGTACTGCTAAAGAAATCTGTATTCAGATTTTTGAGGATCTTGAGAAAACCTGTCCCGTTACTTACCCAGAACATGCAGCTTATTTAGGACGAGAATTTGTAAAGGCCGAGATGGCGCTGATAGAGGGCAAGCCTTATATCCAGGACTGAGAATAAGTTCCAGTGAGTCTTGCTAAAAGATTGGCAACCTTCCTAGAATCGCCTCTACACTACCTGTGGGGCCACCTAGGCGAGGCATCACCTACAATACAATCAACCCCATCGCCCCAGAACGCTGATGACGGCCCAAGTCTTTTCACCCCGTATCCGCGAAGCCCAGGTCTTTCCCCAGGTGAGATGGCCCCAGTTTGAGGCGATTGATCGCGCCTTCGATGCCATCCCCGGTGTGCGGCTGCGCTATTTGGACAACACCCTCGAAATTATGCCCATCAGCGAAGCCCACGAAGACTTCAAAGCCATCCTCCGACTGCTGCTAGAGGCGTACTTCCGGGCAAAGGGCATCCGGTTCTATGCCCGTGGTGGCCCCTCCTTGGGTGACGAAACCCTAGGTGCCCGCAGCGAACCCGACGAAGCCTACAACCTAGGAACCCGCAAACCCTACCCCGACTTGGTATTGGAGGTGGTGATCACCAGCGGCGGCATCGATAAGCTGGAAGGCTATCGTCGCATGGGGGTGGCTGAAGTGTGGTTTCGGGAGGACGGAGTCCTCACCCTCTACGGCTTGCGAGACAACCACAGCGGCTACGACCCGCTCAGCCAAAGCCGCCTGCTGCCCGACCTTCCCCTAGAGGCGTTTTGCCGCTACGTGACCTACCACGATCAATTTGATGCGGTGGATGAGTTTCTGCGACAGATTGGCTAGGGGTGGGTTGCCAGAGGATATAACAATTCTGGAAACATCGGGCTTCTGCTGAGGCCAGAGCCGTTGGTCGCCTCGCCGATGTGGATGACGTTACCCAATGGATTGCCGGGATTGAAGAAGGCCAGAATATCGACACCGAATCGCTCAACCATTGGTTAGGCTACCGTAGATGCCAAGACTCTCCGGCGTTGGAGAACTATCTCTATGGAATTTGATGAGATTGTTGAACGTATTAACAAAGCGGCCCTTGAAAAATATGGCCGCTCCCTGGTGGATGTGGAACGGCTAGTTTTGAAGAGTGCATGGGAAAACAAGACCTATGCAGCGATGACCGAACAGGCAGTGGGTTATTCTGAACACTATCTCAAAATAGATGTTGGCCCTAACCTTTGGCGTTTGCTGACAGATCTGGTAGATACACCAGGAGTTCGCGTCACCAAGAGAAATATTCAGAATGTGCTTCAGACCTGGGCGACAGAGCCATTAGAGGCAGGTGAAGCCCTAAGGCTCACCCTCACTTACCACAAGGCCACAGCTCGATATTTCACCGAAGACCTCGGTAACAACATCTGCCTCGATATGGTGCTGATTCCCGGTGGCACCTTTTTGATGGGTTCGTCCGAAGACGAGCTAGAACGCACTGACGCCGAAGGCCCACAACACAAGGTCATGGTGCCCACCTTCTTTATGGGTAGATTCCCCACCACCCAGGCTCAGTGGCGAGCAGTGGCTCAACTCGACCCGGTTGATCGAGAGCTAGATCCAGCACCATCCGAATCCAAAGGCGAAAACCACCCAGTAGAGCGAATCTCCTGGTATGACGCTACGGAGTTTTGCATCCGCCTGTCACAACTCACCGGACGAGACTATCGTCTACCCAGCGAAGCCGAATGGGAATACGCCTGCCGAGCCGGAACTGCCACCCCATTTCATTTTGGCGAAACCATCACAACAGACCTAGCCAACTACCGAGGGATGGACGGCGACAGTATTGGCTGGAAGGGCAATTATGGACAAGGCCCCAAGGGCATTTACCGAGGAGAGACCACCGAGGTAGGAAGCTTTCCCCCCAATACCTTTGGGATACAGGATATGCACGGCAACGTATGGGAATGGTGCCAAGACCACTGGCATGACAACTATTGCAGCCCGGAGACTGATTAGGACAAAATAGGGATGTTGTTTCCGCCCCTGAACCCCGATGCCTGCCCCCTACAGTGTGGATTTAAGAGTAAAGGCCGTTGCCGCAGTTGACCGAGGTGAGCGCAAGAGCCACGTCGCTCGTGTCTTGCAGATCAGTCGCAATACGTT
>NZ_JACJRS010000108.1 GCF_014697375.1 Phormidium sp. FACHB-1136 | reverse complement strand
CTCTACTTTTGCCTAAATTCATCGCCGCTAAGCTTAACCCCTTGCCCCCTCAGGTCTCCCAAAGCTTAGTAACTTAGTACCCCTGTCCAGAACTTATGACTGTCCAGTGCCGAAACCAGCGATTTTATCGTCGATTGTCTAGCGGCTTGGTGGCACGAGCATCCGTCCCATTATCCCGACATCCAAGCGCTTGCCCTTGACCTCGATGGTGGCTCAGCGGTTCGTAGCCACCGCACGCCATTTATCCAACGACTGACTCAGTTTGTCCAGGCGACCGGGCTGACGGTGCCCTTGATCGACTATCCGTCGTATCACAGTCAATACAACCCCATAGAGCGGTGCTGGGCCACGTTAGAACACGATTGGAATGGGGCACCGCTCACCACCCTTGACGAAGTCCTGCGATGGGCCGCCAACATGACCTGGAACGGCGTCTCTCCCTTCGTCCGTTTGGTTGAGGGCATCTATCCCAAGCAAGTCTCAGTTCCCAAGCACGAGTTAAAGGTGTTTGAGCCGCAGGGGCAGCGGTCTGAAAGCCTGCCTAAATGGGATATCTCTGCTTCCCCAACCTAAACGGTACCTTATTTGTTTGCCAGCCCCTTAGGGCAATTCCACCGAGGTCGGTTTGGCGATGTGGGGCAGACCCCAGCCTAGTTTTTCCCGTAGCACCTTAAAAAATTCCGGCGACCGCAGCCGAATGAACCGGGCCACGTAGGGAGCACGGCAGGTGCTCACCCAATCTCCTGGCATCACGTAGCATCCGGCGTTGCCATCCACAATCATCACCAGGGGGTCGGTGTTGGCGGAATGAATGGCAACGGGCTCATGATCGGGGAAAACTAGCCCCCGTGAAGCCAGGGAATGGGGACAGATGGGGATAAGCTGCGTGACCGACACCCCAGGGGTAATCACTGGCCCCCCGGCAGAGAGGGCGTAGGCGGTGGAACCCGTGGGGGTGGAAATAATGATGCCATCGGCGGCAATGTCCACCGGAGAATGGCGACCAATGCCCACCTCAAAGTGGCACATACTGGTGAGGGGTTCCCGGTGCAGCACCATTTCGTTCAAGCACAGGGCTTCCCAAATCAGGGATTCCCCGTGGCAAAGCTTCACCGCCAGCATGGATCGCTCTTCAATTTCGTATTCCCCCGCCAGCACTTGATCTATGGCCTGGGGCAGTTGATTCAGGTAGGCTTCGGTGAGAAAACCCATGTGGCCCGTGTTCACGGTCAGCAGCGGAATACCAATGGGGGCCAACTGCCGAAACGCCGCCAACACCGTGCCATCTCCCCCCAACACCAGGGCAAACAGCATGTCGGCATCGAAGTGGGGCGGCACCAAGCTATCCAGGGGCGTATGGCACATGGGCCGCTCTGGGCTGGAATACCCCAGAATGCCCCCGGCTCCCGTCGCCATGACCACCTCCAATCCGCTCCCCTCCAGCTTTTCTTGCCATTCCAAGGCCACCTGCTGGGCAACGGGTTTGATGTCGTTATAAATAATGCCGACCTTGGGCACAGGCAGTTTCCAATGGGGATCGAAGGGGAAAAAAGCAGCGCCATCCCGGCCTGTGGTACCCATGCATGGGGCTGGGCACGGCAAACCGACATTAGGGCTTCATCCTAGGCTACCGCCTTTTCGCCTTGGATTAAACGCTTGCCCCAACATTCCGTTACCAAAGGCGAGGGAAAGGTCAGGGCGTGGTAGCACAGTTCACGGCCCTAGGGTCGCCCTAGCCCTAGCCTAGAGGTTATGGTACCTATGGAAAAGCCCCGTTCACCGTCCCCCTATTGTCTGTCTTTTGCCTTCTCCCTTTTGCCTTTTGCCTTTTCTAATGCCCGTGTCTAGACGCCCCTCCGAAACCACCGCCTACGTCCGCATCACCCATCAATCCTGGAGCCAGGGTCGCATTGAAGGGGAGGTGCGGGCCAGCGACTATGAATGGCAGTTTCAGTGGCGCTTTCGCCAGGGTCAACTGCGGATTGAACCCTCCCTGGGGCGGGCGTTGATCTGCGAACCCCTCAGCCGCTTTTTAGAACGCTGCGACTACCAACTAGAACCGGGGGGCGATTATTCCTTCACTATCCGCGCCAAGCTTTAAAGTCTCCAAAAGCGAGATCCCAGGGTTCTACCATCGGATCCGTCGCGACCTGCCGCTACAGCTTCAAGAACCCTGGGATCTGACGCCATGACTGACCGAACCCAGGACACAAAGCGGTAGGATCGGCTACGGCCCGATTTTGGTCTGAGTCCTGCCGTTCATTATTCCTGCCGTTCATCCTTGCCGCTATGACTGCCCATATTCACCTCACGGAACCGAATCCCCACCAAACCTTGACCCTAGCCTTTCCGGGTGACGGGGTGGCACTGCGGGGGCGGGTGAGGATTCCGGGCGACAAGTCCATTTCCCACCGGGCGCTGATGTTGGGGGCCATTGCCCAGGGCGAAACCCGCATCCAGGGCTTGCTGCTGGGGGAAGATCCGCGCAGTACCGCCGCCTGTTTTCGGGCCATGGGGGTGCAAATGTCGAACTTGGAGGACGAATGGGTGACGGTGCAGGGGGTGGGCCTAGGGAATTTGCAAGAACCCGCCGACGTGCTGGATGCGGGCAATTCTGGGACGACCCTGCGGCTGATGCTGGGCCTGCTGGCTTCCCATCCCGACCGATTTTTTGCGGTGACGGGGGACAGTTCCCTGCGGTCTCGGCCCATGGGTCGGGTGATTGATCCGTTGCGGCAGATGGGGGCGCAGATTTGGGGTCGCCAGGGGGATCGTCAGGCTCCCTTAGCGGTGCGGGGTACGACGCTCAAACCCATTCACTACCAATCTCCCGTAGCCTCGGCCCAGGTGAAATCCTGCCTGCTGCTGGCGGGGCTGATGACCGAGGGCGACACCACCGTCACCGAACCCAGCCTCTCCCGCGACCACAGCGAACGAATGCTGCGGGCCTTTGGGGCTAACCTTAGTATTGATCCTGACACCTGTAGCGTCACCGTCCACGGCCCCGCTACCTTGACGGGCCAAACCATTGTTGTACCCGGAGACATTAGCTCAGCGGCCTTTTGGCTGGTGGCCGGAGCCATCACCCCCGGTTCGGATCTAGTAGTAGAAAACGTCGGCATCAACCCCACCCGCACCGGAATTTTGGATGCCCTGCAAGCCATGGAAGCCGACATTACCCTGGAAAACCCCCGTGAGGTGACCGGGGAACCCGTGGCGGATCTGCGGGTGCGTTACGGCCCCCTGAAAGCCGCCCACTTTGGTGGTGACTTAATCCCCCGCATGATCGACGAAATCCCCATTCTGGCCATTGCCGCCCTGTTTGCCGAGGGCACCACCGTGATCACCGACGCGGCGGAACTGCGGGTGAAGGAATGCGACCGCCTCGCCGCCATGGCCAGCCAACTCACCGCCCTAGGAGCCAAGGTGGAAGAAGCCCCCGAAGGGCTCACCATTCACGGCCAAAGTGCCCTCAAAGGAGCCACCGTGGAAAGTTTCGGCGATCACCGCGTCGCCATGAGCCTCGCCATTGCCGCCCTCCGCACCGAAGGCGAAACGGTCATTCAGCGGGCCGAAGCTGCCGCCGTGTCCTACCCCAGCTTTGTAGAAACCCTAGAACGCCTGTGTGGCCTACCTTCTGAGCCGTAACCCATCAACCGTTCAGAATTGACCGATAAATCGTTCAGAATTGAGGCCGTAACCATCATTTGTGCGACGGCTTGGGGAATACTTGGGGAAATACCTCAGAGGCGTTGTTCTCAGGGGTATGGTCCTCAAATATCATGTGGCAACCGTTGAGAAACTTTGTAAGCAGCATCACCACCTATGGGCTGCTCAGTCCAGATCAGGCCATGCGGGATCACGTCAACCAATGGCTGTCCTCGCGCCCCTGCCTGACCTGCGAAGACTGGTTTCACCGTCACTGGGCTAGCCCCTCTCTCGGTATGCCAAAAGCGTTGGTCGAATTCATCTATGATCGTCTGTCCACCTACAGCGGCCTCACCGTGGGCTGCATTCATCCCAATGATCGCCTCTTGGAAGACCTCCACTTCCCGGCGGTGTGCTGGTTTGATTGGGGCCTCACCCTCTGCGAAGACTTCTACCACGCCTTTGGCATCGATATTCTCGATTACTTTGACGAAACCCAACTGATCACCTGCGCCGACCTCGCGACCTTCCTTCAGGGGCACCTCACGCCCCACCCCACCTAGCGCCAACACGGCCTTTACCGACCGTTTCTCCCCGCCGATGGGCAGCGGCAGTGAACCGGAGATCGGCTACTGATCAACCGTTCAAGACCTGGGTGGATTGCCTAGCCCAGGTCTGACACTCGATCCGGTTTGTTTGCCTCGGCATCAGCGGGCGAGGAGACCTTGCCCCTGCGGTTTGCTGGGCTGGAAATCGGGGTTTTCCGATGCAGGGTTGGTAGGATCCGGGCGCTATTCCTGGCGTTACTCGTGGCGCTGCTGGTCGGGATGGGCGCGGCCAGAGACCGACTCCATGGCGGCTAGAACCGCCTGCTGGGCGGCGAGAATATCGCGTTCCTCCCCACCGAGGTAAAGGCGACCAAAGCTGCCCACGGAGCTAATTTGCAGAATGTTGATCAGGGCCGCTTTCTCAGCTTCGTTGGCCGCAAGGGAGGCGTAGGCGGCGGGCTCTACCTCAAACACGTAGAGGGTTTGCCCCGCCACAATCATGTTGCCCCGTCGGTTGCGGTTGATGAGCTGCACATGGTGGGGGTCGAGATTACGAATCACCTGGCTGGAGATAATCCGGGGTTTCAGCCGTTCGCGGTAGCTCACTCCCAGGGCATCGAGCATGGCTTGGCCAGCGGCGTGGACTTCCCCCTGTTTGTTGGCGTGGAGTTCCAGCAGGCCATAGAGCCGCTCCACAATCAGCGTACCGGGGCGCACCACGGCGGCCTTGAGACCAATGTCGAGGATGCGGTTAATTTCGATGCCGGGAGAAATTTCAATCCAGAGGGAGGCATCTCCCGGCAGCGGCAAAAACCCCAGCGATACGGTGCCCATGTAGGCGGCATGCTGGGGCTGAAGATTGTCTATGTATACGTAACTGCGAAGATCGACGCCCAAAGGTTTGTATCCCGATGTTCTGCACTGGGTATAGAGTATAAACCTTGGCCAAGGCCAGAAACCGCGTTTGGCCAAGGAAAAGTGCCTACCCAGGCCCAGCCCACTGCGGATCGCCTAGGGCTGACCCTGACTGTTTTCTGAGCGAATAAACTTGACAGCGGCTTAAAACTTGGAGCCAAAACCAATGGAGATATCGCCCATGGTGTTGTAGAGGACGAGGCCGAGGGGCAGGTTCAGGTTGCCCTCTTCGTCGATCAGCCCGCCTATAACGGGAACTTGGCGAGAATCGAGCGTGCCTGCGGGGCCGTTACTATAGGCCGCATCGATTCGGGCCTGGATGAGACTAGCCAGGTCATTGAGATGGCTGGCACTGCGAGGCTCGACCTGTAATGCATCCACCATGGACATCGCCGTGGGAGGTTCGAGGCTCGATCCAGCCCAGGCGGGGAGGGCTGCACTACCCAACCCAAACACAACGCACACAGTCAGCCAGGGAGAAATAGGTTTCATCATCGACAGGGAGTGAGGGGGCAAAGGACATCGATTACAGGAGTGACGACGAGCAGGTTCAGGAAAGGCATCGACTGTTCCTATCTATACCCCAAGCTTCTGGGTCACCCAAGCAAACTTATTGTGTGTTTACGGACAGCAGCATTCCTTGACATCCCGTCGGGATAATGGCGTCCGCCTTGCTTAATAACTAACCTTGGTCAGGGTAGGTTTTGGCCTTGCCGATGACCCCATAGCGTCCATCGCTCGTTCAAGATCTTTTGATCTCAACGATAGGTTAGGCTAGACATGGCGATAGTGTACCAATGGCAAATCTCAGTAGTGTGGCGTCGAATAGAGTATCCGTTATTTTGTCCTTTGCCTGTCTTATACTGATGCCGTGACTGTGATTCACCCCTATGCCATCGCCGCTACATCGTTTTTTTGCGCCAGGGCAGCGCCGAGGCTGGCCCCATGTGCCGCTCGTGTGGGTGTTGGTGGTGCCGTTTGTGGTGCAGTTGGCGGGTTCGGTGGGGGTGGTGGCCTATCTCTACCATCGCAGTGCCCAGCGCGACCTAGAAGCAGTGGCCCAGAACTTGCTCGATCAGGCAACGCAGCGGATTCGGTCGGATCTCGATCAGCAGCTACAACAGCAGCAACAAGCCTTGACGGTAACCTACGAAGCGCTTCAGCGAAACCCAGCGGCCAAGGTAGACGAAGGGGCTATGCGGCAGTTGCTTTGGCGCAAAATGCAGTTCTCGCCGACGCTGTCTTCTTTATACTGGGCGACGGAACAGGGCATGGAGGTGGGCTATGGGCGGTTGATGGGCGAAGATGCGGTAGCCCAGGCGGAACAACTCGTAGGCTTAGATCTCGATATCGGTACCCCTTATCTGGTGCAGCGCGATCCTCGCCAGCGCAGTCAGCGCTATTTTTACCTCGTTGATGGGCAAGGCCAACCTCGTACGATGGCCCACACCACCACGGTACCCGTCACCGAATTACCCTGGTATCGGGCGGCACAGTCTCTCCAGGGCCAGGGCTGGACGCCGATTTTTTCAACCCACACCACCTCCCAACTGTCTTTAAATGCGCTGTTGCCCCTGCGGGATGGCGAGGGCCGTTTTGAGGGGGTGTTGAGTACCTTCTTCGCCCTGTCGGATCTCAGTGAGTTTCTTCGCCAGCTCGAATTTTCTCCCACGGGGCAGGCGTTTATCCTAGAGCGGTCGGGGGCGCTGGTGGCCAGTTCCTCGGTGAGTTTACCCTACGACCGTCTAGCCAATGGGGATCCGGTGCGTCTCTATGCCCAGGTGAGCGAACAGCCGTGGTTGCGAGCCGTTACCATTGAACTGCTTCAAGCCCACGGCAGTTTCCACGACATTGAGCAGCCGCACAACCACCTGCGCGTGAAGGTCGATGGAGAGGTGATCTACGCGGAGGTGCAGCCCTACCAGGATGCCTACGGGTTGGACTGGCTGTTGGTGATGGTGCTGCCCCAATCCGATGTGATGGCCAACCTGCAAGCCAGCCAGCGGAATCTCCTGTGGCTGTGGGGGAGCACTCTGCTCTTGGCCACGGGTCTTGGTTGGTTGACGGCACGGGTCATTGTCACCCGCCTGCGTCAGCTATCTAAGGCCAGCCAATCCCTCGCCCAGGGAAGTCCAGACCCCATTGCGGAGGCCACCGCCGTTGCCGAACTGGCCCACCTCACCGATGCTTTTAATCAGATGGCCCAGACCATCCAAACCAGCCACGCCGATCTAGCCCAATCCATTGCCGATTTGCAGGCCAGTAAAGCTCGGTTTCGCAAGCTGTTTCAGGCCGATGTGGTGGGGCTGTTGGTGAGTGATCGTGAGGGGCAAATTCTGGATGCTAACGACTATTTCCTCACCTTGCTGGGCTACGACCATCAGACCCTTGCCGAGGGGAAGCTGCACTGGGAACCGTTGACCCCAACCGCCTATCGGCAACAGGATGACACCAAGGGGGCCGAACTTCGGCAGCAGGGCTGGGTGAGCGCCTACGAAAAGGAGTTCTATCATCGGGATGGCCAGCGGGTGCCCGTGCTCATTGGCGGGACGATGGTGTCTGACGACCAGGCAATCTATGTGGCGGTGGATATCCAAGATCGCAAGCGGGCAGAGCAAGCCTTACAGGAGAGCCAAACCTTTTTGCAGCACATCGCCGATGCCTCCCCCAATATTCTCTACCTCTACGATGTGCAAGAGCAGCGCAACATCTACGTGAGTGGGGCCGTGCAGGATATCCTGGGCTACAGCGTGGAGGAGGTGATGGCCCTGGGCACCGACCTGTTCAAAACCATCTGCCCCCCCGATCAACTAGCGCAACTAAACCGCGACTATCGCGATATTGCCACCCTCGCCGATGGCGAAACCCGCAGTAGTGAACTATGCATTCAAACCGCCAGCGGTGAGCGACGTTGGATTTTTAATCGCTACACCGCCTTTCGTCGGGATGGGGAAGGCCGCCTCCGGTGTACCCTCGGTTCGGTGCAGGATATTACTGCGCTGAAGCAGACCGAGATGGAAACCCAGCGCCTTAAGGAACGCCTAGAGTTTATTTTGGCGGCCAGTCCGGCGGCCATCTTTACCTGCGGTCTGGACTACACCATCACCTTCATCAGCCAAAACATTGAGGGCATGGTGGGCTATACCCCAG
The DNA here is from genome assembly GCF_014697375.1 of Phormidium sp. FACHB-1136. GTDB lineage: Bacteria > Cyanobacteriota > Cyanobacteriia > Phormidesmidales > Phormidesmidaceae > Nodosilinea. The sequence goes on along the minus strand of NZ_JACJRS010000108.1, from coordinate 10,010 downwards.
AGGAAATCATCGGCTGGGAGGGCTTTTGGGCACAGCACATCCATCCCGACGACGCAGACCGGGTGATGGAGGAATTGGGGGAATTTTTTCAGCAGGGCCATTCCGTCCACGAATATCGCTGGAAGCATCGCCAGGGCCACTACCGCTGGATGATGAATGAACTGAGCCTCGTGTGTGACCACCAAGGCCAAGTCCAGGAAATTGTGGGTTACTGCATCGATATCGATGATCGTAAGCAGGCTGAAGCCCAATTGCAGCAAACCAACGCCGATCTCCTGCGAGCCACCCGCATGAAGGACGAATTTCTCGCGGCCATGAGCCACGAACTGCGTACCCCCCTCACCGCTATTCTCGGCATGACCGAAGCGCTGATGGAAGAAGTGTTTGGCCCCATCACCCCAGAACAAACCAAGGCCCTAGACACGGTGGATCGCAGTGGTTCCCATCTGCTGCAACTGATCAACGATATTTTGGATGTCTCCAAACTGGAATCGGGCCAGATGACCCTCGCCCTAGGCGACCCCATTGATGTGGCTAAGCTCTGTCAGTCTAGCCTTTCCTTTGTGCAACCCCAGGCCCAGGCCAAGGCCATCCATCTCGACATCCAGTGCCCCGCCAGCCTATCCAAGGTGATCCTCGACGAACGCCGGATGCGCCAGGTGTTGATCAACCTGCTGAGCAACGCTGTCAAATTCACCCCCCCCGGTGGCCAAGTCACCCTCGCCGCCTCGACCCAGCCCTCCGCCACCCAGGCCCACCTCGCCTACCTCTGCTTAGCCGTCAAGGATACAGGCATTGGCATTGCCCCAGCGGATCAAGCCCGTGTCTTCGACCCCTTCGTGCAGGTAGACAGCGCCCTCAACCGCAAGTATGAAGGTACCGGGCTAGGGTTGGGTCTGGTCAAACAACTGGTGGAACTCCACGGCGGGCGTCTCACCCTCAGCAGCACCCCAGGCAAGGGTAGTTGCTTTACAGTCTATCTCCCCTACACTGATGACCCCCGATCTAGGCCAGCCCTGTACGCTACCAACGGCGAGGGGTAAAGCTGCCATCATTGAGAATCTCTACGCTATTCCCCGACTGAGCCAGCACAAATAACCCCTGACGGTAGGCATAGCGAGCCACGCCATCGGGCACCACCATCCCGGCCACGGCTCCCATGGCGCGAACATCGCCGTAGCGGGGCATCAGTCGCTTAAACTTGCTTAGCCGCTCTAGGTGCTCCGTCACATCGGCCTGGGTGAGCTTGCTTTTGACCTCGACCACCACAGCGTCAGTGGTATTGACCACCAACAGGTCGATTTCAATGCCCTCGTCGCCGCGCTGCACCGACACCCCTTCATGGAATTCGTGGACATCAATGCCTCGCTCTTGGAACAGCCGCACCACCGCAGGGCGCACCTGCCACTCCACAAACTCGCCTAAGCGATTGCCCAATTTGCCTAGCTGCTCATTGAGATGCTGGTTTTGCTGCGTAATCAGTCGTCGGGTTTCCTCAAACTGACGACCTGATTCCTGAAAGCGGCGTTCGGTTTCCTGAAAGCGGCGTTTGGTTTCCTGAAAGCGGCGTTCGGTTTCTTTTTGAGCATCCGCTAGTTCGCCCAATAAACGCCAAACATCATCGGCAGTGGTGGCCATGGGTCTCTAATCAGTACCGAGGGTACTTCTAATCCTAACATCGGCCTTCCCGCAGAGTCCTAAGTTGGCCCACCCCGTTGTTGGGGAAGATCGCCCTTACCGACTCACAGGCCAGCTAGTTGGTCGAGTGAATCGAACGCAACCCCGTGGTAAAGGTCGGCCAGCGACATCCGAGTATCGGTCAAATTGAGTTCGACGACGGCCTCTAATCCCTTATACAACGACACTTCCCACAGATCGTCGGTGGCCCTGTAAAACTGCTCTACCTTAGCCTCATGCTGGTGAACAAACACATATTCCTGAAGGTAGGGAATGTGGCGACAGGCGCTAAAGTTGCTGCTGCGCTCCAGCATCGCTTCGTCCGTGGGGTCATAGCCCTCGGTGGGTTCAGACAATACCTCGAACAGCAGGCAGGGGTTGGTCAAACGGTTGGCATAGCCCTCATGGAACAAGGGTTGTCCGGCAATCACCGTCACATCGGGATAGACTCCCCAGTTCGCCTCAGGGAGCCACACCTGCCCCCCCCTGGGTAGCGCCTCATAGAAACTGTCGTTGCAACTAGCCTCCAGCAAACGCATCAGATTACGAACGATGCGGGCATAGTAAATCGAATTGTGGTGCATGACAGAGGAGGACGGATGGGCCACGGCATAGTACCTCAGGGTAGGGACGATAGGGGGAGAAGTCCTTCCCTAGCTTAAGCCTGAACCTGCCTTCCGGCTTCTGCACGGGTAACACTGCACCCCGTTACCAAACTTTGTATCGAAGATGCTATGCAAAGGCGAATTGTCCAGGGTTTAGTAGTCCTTGTTACCTACCATTTCCCTGTCCGTCCGCACTCCTACCATGAAGATCGCTACCTGGAACCTAGAGCGGGCACAACCCCACACGCCTCAGGCCGAAGCCCAACAGCAATGGATCGCCCGGATTAATGCTGACCTGTGGATTTTTACCGAAACCCATACCGCTGCCAGCCCAGGGGCCGGGTATCAATCCGTGGTGAGCGACTTAGCGACTACGGATACCCCCGGCGACGGACGCTGGGTGCAAATTTGGGTACGAGACCAGGGTCTACGGCAGGTGTCGCCCCTCGCCACCGCCGACCCTGATCGCACCACCTGCGCCCTAATTGAACTCGAAAACGGAGGCCGCTGCCTGGTCTATGGCACCGTGTTACCCTGGCTGGGCAGTGCTTGGCGCACCTATGGGGCTGAGGATGGGGTCGCGTTCCTGGCCGCTTTGGCGGTACAACAGGCCGATTGGCAACGGCTCCAGAACGTCTACCCCAACACCCTGCTGGTGGTGGCTGGAGACTTTAACCAGGATCTCAACGTGCTGCCCTATTACGGGTCTCGCCGTACCAAACAAGCCCTGCGACAGGCGCTCCTAGAGGCCGACCTCGAATGCCTCACCTTTGGCGACAACGACCCAGTACGACGGCTGATTAACGGTCAACACTCCAACATCGACCACATTTGCATGACCCACGACCCCCAGCTCGAAATCCAGCGCACCTTTGCATGGCCAGAGGGGCTAGAGGAACTGCGGGGGCTGTCCGATCACTTTGGGGTCGGCCTGGAGATCACCTGTAGCGGGCTTTCAGGCTAGGATAGCCATGCATGGAACAGATGCACGGAATGGAGGAAAACCCCATGTTTCTCGACGAACTGTCGCCCTTTGTACAAGAACTGATCGGCCATCCAGCGGCCTTTTTGGGGGGCGTGGCCTCCGGGCTGTTACGGCTCAACCTCGCCGATGATCCAGTGCAAGACTGGCTGCGTCGCCAGGGTGCCAACCCCACTCCCGACAGCAATCACCAAAACGGTAGCGGCCCCCAAACCATCACCATCGACTAACCGCACTACACCGCCCGCCCTGCCACTCCTCGGTAAGAAGATTCACCTTCCCCCTTAATAAGCTACTAAGTACACAGATCTCGTTGCCACTGGTCAAAGGCTGGGAGATCCCCCGAAATCCCCTTAAAAAGGGGGACTTTGACTCCGGTTCCCCCCTTTTCAAGGGGGGCTAGGGGGGATCAATCCCTGGCAAGGTCAGCATCGATGACTTGTGTGTACTTAGTAGCCCTTAATAAGGGGGAAAGTGAATCCGATCGGTGTACTTCATTCGAGTTAAACCCGCTATATGCATAAATGAATGGTTAGTTATATAGTAAAGAGTAATACACCCCTAGCTTTATCCATTCAGGAACTTTGCCCTGTGAATACACCGCTCATTTTCCGCCAACTGTTCGATGCCGATTCCTCCACCTACACCTACCTGCTGGCCGATCCAGACACCAAGGAAGCCGTGCTGATCGACCCTGTGTTTGAACAGCACCTACGGGATCGGGCTTTGTTGGAAGAACTGGATCTGACTCTGCTGTGCACCCTCGACACCCACTGCCACGCGGACCACGTCACCGGGGCTTGGCTGATGCAGCAGGCGGTGGGCTCCAAAATCGGCATTTCTGGACGCTACGGCGACATGCTCAGCGGGGCCGATTACCTGCTCGACCACGGCGATGTGGTGAAATTTGGCAATCGTAGTTTGGAGGTTCGTGCCACCCCCGGCCACACCGACGGCTGCGCCACCTTCGTCCTCGACGATCATTCCATGGCCTTCACGGGCGACTGTTTGCTGATCCGCAGTGCCGGACGCTGTGACTTTCAGCAGGGCAACGCTAGCACCATGTATCGATCCATCACCGAGCAAATCTTCAGCCTGCCCGACGACTGCCTCATCTGGCCCGCCCACGACTACAGTGGTCGCACGGTCTCCAGCGTTAAGGAAGAAAAGCTCTACAACCCCCGCATTGGTGGCGAAGCCGATGAGCGCGACTTTGTAGGCTATATGGACAACCTCGGTCTACCCCACCCCAAGAAAATCGACATCGCCATCCCCGCTAACTGCATCTGTGGCCGCACCGAAGACGGCACCATGCCTGTGATTGCCGATTGGGGGCCAGTACGCCAAACCTACTCCGGCATCAAGGAAATTGACCCCCAGTGGGTGGCTGAAAACCTCGACCAAGTTAACATCTTGGACGTGCGCGGCGTAGAGGAATTTAACGACGAATTGGGCCACATTCAGGGGGCGCAACTGGTGCCCCTCCACGATCTAGAACAACGCACCGATGAAGTCTCCACCGATCAGCCCGTAGTAACGGTGTGCAAATCCGGTCGCCGTTCTGGCCAAGCCAGCGTCATTCTGAAAAAGAAAGGCATCACCGAAGTAGCCAGTATGCGCGGCGGCATGTTGAAGTGGAACCAATCCGATCTCCCTACCACCCACGACTAGATGCGGTCAAGGTCTAGGGCGTGTCATCCATTGAGGTGCAGCGGGAAGGCCATTATCAAACAAACCTCGACGAGATTCGGCGCTCGTTCAGCGCCCTGCTGCCGCTGGGTTACCCTTGGTTGACGATCCACGGCGGTGCCCCATGGGGCACCGCCGCAGATGGGGCGCTGCCCCAATGTGGGGACGTCGCTGCTGTGAACTCGTTTCACGGGACGGGTGCGCTCGCGCAGTTTCCTCAGGGTCTCGTTGATGCGCTCGAACAGCCCCTCTAGATCCTAAATCTGCCGCTTCAATTGCTCGGTCTCATACCAAATCCTAATTGGATAACCCCGATTTCCAGCCCAGCAAACCGTAGAGGCGAGGTCTCCTCGCCCGCTGGTTCCATGGGTAAACAATCCGGATTTAGTATCAGTCCGTTGTTCACAGTAGCGCTCGTACCTATATCTCGCCCCTTGCTCGTCAGGATCGATCTCCGAGAGGTGTCAAACGCTGTACGTCGGGAACCGTTGCTACGTCCTAGAGCCACTATTATTAAAATAAGTAAACCTACCGTCGCCGGGATAATTCCGGCCCAATCGACACCCCATTTCCCCAGCGATAACGTTTGGGGAGGCGTTTTTCATTGGCAATGCCCGTATTATTTCCTAAAGCTGCTGATTATGGCCTTTTCCTCCGTCACCCGTGCCCTCCAGCGTTCTCCCCTCACCACGGAACTGCTCGGCAAGCTCGATCAGCAGGGCAGTCTGTACCTCAACGGTGCGGCCCGATTGCCTAAAGGGCTGGTGTCTTCGGCCCTGGCCCAAGCCCAGGATCGGCCCCTGCTGGTGATCACCGCCACCCTGGAAGAAGCCGGACGCTGGGCCACCCAACTAGAAGCGATGGGCTGGGACACGGTGCATTTCTACCCCACCTCGGAAGCCTCCCCCTACGACCCCTTTGACCAAGAGTCGGAGATGACCTGGGGACAGCTTCAAGTCCTCGCCGACCTGCTGGCCCTGCGGGGAGAGGCTACGGCAAGGCGGATCGCCATTGTGGCAACGGAACGCGCTCTTCAGCCCCACCTACCCCCGGTGACGGCGCTAGAACCCTACTGCCTGCGGCTGCAACTGAACCAGGAGGTGAACTTCAAATCCCTGGGTCAGCAGCTCGCCAAGCTGGGCTACGAGCGCGTGACGGTGGTCGAAACCGAGGGCCAGTGGGCGCAGCGGGGCGACATTATTGATGTGTATCCCGTCGCTGCCGAACTGCCTGTCCGCTTGGAGCTGTTTGGCGACGAACTGGAACGGATGCGCGAGTTTGACCCCGCCAGCCAGCGTTCCCTCGATGCCATTGATCACCTAATTCTTACCCCAACCCAGTACGGCCCGGTAATTTTGGATTCCCTGCGAGAACAGGGCAACTTGGAAGGTCTATTTTCTGAAGCCGCGTTAGAAGGACTCAACGACGGCATCGTTCCCGAAGGCACCCGCCGCTGGCTGGGGCTGGCTTTTACGAATCCGGCTTCCTTGTTGGATTACTTACCTGAAACGACCTTACTTGCCATCGATGAAGTCGATCAGTGCCAAGCCCACGGGGATCGCTGGGTGGAGCATGTGGAGGAGCATTGGCAGGAGGTCGGGAGTCGGGAGTCGGGAGTCGGGAGTCGGGATCTAGATTCGCCTCTTTCAGAAGGAGAAGTTTCAGAGGGGGACGTTTCAGAAGGAGACGTTGCGGATTCGTCCCCCTCTCTCCCCATCCCCCCCTCGCCCCCTCTTCCCAAAATCCACCGTCCCTTTGCGGATACCCTGGCCGATGCAGAGGTTTTCCCCCGCCTGTTCCTGTCGGAACTCACGGAGGTGAACCACGGTGGGCTGAACTTGGCCAGTCGTCCGGTTCCGGCGATTCCGCACCAGTTTGGCAAGCTGGCGGAAACCATTCGGCAGGAGTGTGACCGCAGGCATTCGGTGTGGCTGGTGTCGGCGCAGCCCTCGCGGTCGGTGGCGCTGTTGCAGGAGCACGACTGTCCGGCCCAGTTTATCCCCAACCCCAGGGACTACAACGCCATTGATAAGCTCCAGGGGCAGCGGGTGCCTGTGGCGGTGAAGTATTCCGGCCTCGCGGAGCTGGAGGGCTTTGTGTTGCCCACCTTCCGCATCGCGATAGTGACCGACCGAGAATTTTTTGGGCAGCATACTCTGGCCACGGGCGGCTATGTGCGGAAGCGGCGGCGGGCAGCCTCGAAGCAGGTAGACCCCAACAAGATGAAGCCGGGGGATTTTGTGGTGCATCGCAGCCACGGCATCGGTAAGTTCCTCAAGCTGGAGAGCCTCACCCTCAACCACGAAACCCGCGATTACCTGGTGATTCAGTACGCCGATGGGCTGCTGCGGGTGGCGGCGGATTCGGTGGGTTCTCTCTCCCGCTATCGGGCGGCGACGGGGCAGGCCCCGGTGCTCAACAAAATGACCAGCACCGCCTGGGAGAAAACCAAGGGCAAGGCCAAAAAGGCGATCCAAAAGGTGGCGGTGGATTTGCTGAAGCTCTACGCCCAGCGGGCCAAGCAGGAGGGCTTTGCCTTTCCGGCGGATATGCCCTGGCAGCAGGAACTCGAAGATTCCTTCCCCTACCAGGCCACGCCGGATCAGCTCAAGGCGGTGCAGGATGTGAAGCGCGACATGGAGAGCGACCGCCCCATGGATCGCCTGGTGTGCGGCGATGTGGGCTTTGGCAAAACCGAGGTGGCGCTGCGGGCCATCTTCAAGGCCGTCACCGCTGGTAAACAGGTGGCCCTGCTGGCTCCCACCACCATCCTCACCCAGCAGCACTACCACACCCTCAAGGAACGCTTCGCCCCCTACCCGATTCAGGTGGGTCTGCTGAACCGTTTCCGCACCGCCACCGAGCGCAAAGAAATCCTGCAACGGCTGAAGACCGGGGAACTAGATATCGTCGTCGGCACCCACCAGCTGCTGGGCAAGGGCACCGATTTCAAGAATCTGGGCCTGCTTGTCGTCGATGAAGAACAGCGGTTTGGGGTCAACCAAAAAGAACGGATCAAATCCCTCAAAACCCAGGTAGATGTGCTCACCCTCAGCGCCACGCCGATTCCGCGCACCCTCTACATGGCCCTCTCCGGCGTGCGCGAAATGAGCCTGATCACCACGCCGCCGCCGTCGCGCCGACCGATCAAAACCCACCTCTCTCCCCTTGACCCCGAAGCGATCCGCACCGCCATCCGTCAGGAGCTAGACCGGGGTGGTCAGGTGTTCTACGTGGTGCCCAGGGTGGAGGGCATCGAGGATGTCTCGGCCAAAATCCGGGAAATGGTGCCCGCCGCCCGCATTGCCGTCGCCCACGGCCAAATGGACGAAGGCGAACTGGAATCCACCATGCTCACCTTCAGCAACGGCGAGGCCGAAATCCTGATCTGCACCACCATCATCGAATCGGGTCTCGATATTCCCCGCGTCAACACCATCCTGGTGGAAGATGCCCACCGCTTCGGCCTCTCCCAGCTCTACCAGTTGCGCGGACGGGTGGGACGGGCCGGAATCCAGGCCCACGCCTGGTTGTTCTACCCCAAAAAAGCACTCTCCGACAAAGCCCGCCAACGGCTCCGCGCTATCCAAGAATTTACCCAGCTCGGCTCTGGCTACCAACTGGCCATGCGAGACATGGAAATTCGCGGCGTCGGCAACCTGCTCGGCGTCGAACAATCCGGCCAAATGGATGCCATCGGCTTCGACCTTTACATGGACATGCTGGAGGAAGCCATCGCCGAAATTCGCGGCCAAGACATCCCCCAAGTCGAAGACACCCAGGTCGATCTCAACGTCACCGCCTTCGTCCCCAACAACTACATCCCCGACCTCGAACAAAAGATGAGCGCCTACCGCAGCCTCGCCGCCGCCAACAGCAAGGTAGAACTCATGCAAATCGCCGCCGACCTCAGCGACCGCTACGGCCCTATCCCCCACGCCACCGAACAACTGGTGCGAATGCTAGAACTCAAGCTCGTCGCCAAGGCCGCAGGCATCGCCCGCATCAAACCCGAAGGCAAACAACACGTCATCCTAGAAACCCCCATGGAAGGCCCCGCCTGGAAAAAACTCAGCGAGAAACTGCCCAGCCACCTCCAGTCTCGTTTTGTCTACGGCAGCGGCAAAATTGTCGTGCGCGGCCTGGGTGCCCTCAAACCCGAAAAGCAACTCGAAAGCCTCACCGAATGGCTAGGGCTTTTGCAAGGCGCGATACCAGAGCCGCTGGCTAGCTAAACTAGAGGGAAATACTATGGAGTTTGAGTGGGATTCATCCAAAGCTACTAGCAACCTCATACCAATACAAAATGAAGCTGAGTATAATTCAGGCTGCTTTCTGGAATTCCGCTTGGAGTAAGGCATCGAGAATGAAGTCATACCCCGTGATGGACTGCACTTGCGCCGGGGTTAGACGGGCGAGTTCCTCATCCACCCGCTGTTGAAGGGCCTGGAGGGAGGGGAAGTTCTCGCCTTTCCAGGTGGCTTTGAGGTGCTGCCAGAAGCGTTCTATGGGGTTGAGTTCGGGACAATGGGGTGGTTGGAAGAGGGGAATGATGTTTTCGGGCCACTGGATGGCCTTGGATCGATGGGCCGGGGCTCGGTCGAGTTGCATCACCACCACCGAGTCGCCTAGGGCACGGGAGAGGTCATCGAGGAATTGTTGGAAATGGGTCTGATTCAGATGGGGGTGGGTTTGGCTCCAGTGCCATCCACTGACGGGGTCAACCACCCCATAGAGCCAGAAGGCTTCCCGAGGCCAATCTACCTTGGCAATGGGCTTGACGCCCTTGGCGGTAATCACTCGACCCGTCTCGGTTTTGCGCCCAATCCGGCTTTCGTCCTGCACCAGGTAGCGAATCGTGGGCAGGTTCAGCATCGATTGCAGGGCCATCAGGGCGAGGCTGAGGTTTTTTAAACGTCTCTATCGCCTCTGGAGACGGCTTCACGCTCCGGTAGTGGATTAACGTAAAGGATAGAGAGAAATCAGGTAACGCCGTCGCATGTCTAGCGTTTGAGGGAGTAGGACCGATGACCATTGAGATGACCTGTCCAACCTGT
>NZ_JACJRS010000107.1 GCF_014697375.1 Phormidium sp. FACHB-1136 | reverse complement strand
CTTATGATAGTTGCCTTTCATTCGGTCATCGATCAAACTATCTAACTTGCTCGGATCTCCATGGGTGCTCCAGTAGGCCACCTTCCGCAAGGAGCATCCGATTAAGTTCGCGATCTCTTGTTGAGTCCTGCCGTCATTGCGCAGTAGTAGTATTAGAATGCGCTCTCGAATGTCAGGGTGTTCATGGAACTTCAACTGCTTCTGAAGCTCTTGCTTTTCCTCTGACGTTAGATAGTTTCTGACTCCCATGGCTTATTCCATAATTTTAATGTATTATACGCAGTCTAGATGACTAACAGCTTATCAATTTTTTGGGGAAGGAAATGATTCATATTCATGGCCGCAATGCACCACTTACCTAGGCCCCCTCAAATGACCCTTAAATACGAACTCATTATCTATTGGAGTGAAGAGGATCAGTCCTTCATCGTGGAAGTACCTGAATTACCAGGCTGTGCAGCGGATGGAGAAACCTATCAAGCAGCGGTGGCTAATGCCGAGGTTGTCATTCAAGAATGGATCGAAACTGCCCAAGCATTAGGTCGTCCCATTCCTACGCCCAAGGGTCGTCTTTTGTTTGCCTAGCCGTAGGGTGAATTCGCGGCTGCAATAGTTTTGGCTAATTTGGGATCAATCCCTTGGCCGCAATGCACCACTTACCCATCGCGAATGTCTCGGTATGCGGCTTTGGTGCATTGCTTCGCGAATGCACCCTACGGTTTATCCTCCAGCCTAGTAGCCCATCACATGCACCACCACCTCACGGGCCGAACCTCGCGCCCTGTGCTCCCACAGGTAGAGCCCCTGCCAGGTGCCCAGGGCCAGCCGCCCCTGCACGATGGGGATGGTTTCCGAGGTGTGGGTGAGCACGGTGCGAATGTGGGCGGGCATATCGTCCGGGCCTTCGGTGCTGTGGCGATAGTGGTTGCCCTCCGGCACTAGCCGCGAGAGGAAGGCTTCCAAATCTGCCAGTACATCCGGGTCGGCGTTTTCTTGGATGATTAAGCTGGCGGAGGTGTGGCGCAAAAACACCGTACATAGGCCCGTTATCACCCCCGATGCCCGTACCACCTCCTGCACCTGGGACGTAAACCGCAGGAGCGCTTTGCCCTGGCTGCGTAGGGTGAGGATCTGTTGGTGGTGCCGAGTGACGGCGGTGTCGGCGGTCATGGTTGACTTTCCTTGGTTGGACAGTGGACGGGGGGTGCGTTGCTCTCCATTGTCGCAGATTCCAAAGCTGGGTTGCGGCGGTTTACCGTAACGGCACTCCGCTATCCTGACTTTGGCCCGATGGATGGGGACTCGAACGGTGCCTGAGGCCATGCGGTTACTGGCTAATCAAATGTAGGATGGGTTAGCCACGTCACCCCTACTGGACAAGGCTTTGATGTGTTACGGCTTAAACCTGCGCGTTACGAAATCCTATGACTCACCCTCCTTCTGATGGCAATCGCCGCAAAATTCAACGCATTGGCGTGATTGGCGGGGGCCAGTTGGCTTGGATGATGGGGCCAGCGGCGTTGCGGTTGGGCCTGGAGTTGGTGGTGCAAACCCCCAGTGCCGAAGATCCAGCGGTGGCCATTGCCCAGTCGGCGGTGCTGGCCCCGGTGGCGGATGTGGCGGGGACGGAAGCCCTGGCCAATCAGTGCGACGTGATCACCTTTGAAAACGAGTTTATTGACTGTGAGGGGCTGCAAGCCTTGGCCCAGCGGGGGGTGATGTTTCGTCCCAAGTTGGAGGTGTTGGCGTTGGTGTTAGATAAGCGCCACCAACGGGAATTATTTGATCGCCTGGGTTTGCCCAATCCTCGCTATGCCGTTTTAGAGGGCCCGGAATCCGAGGCGGAACTGTACCAGCGAGCGGAGGGAGTGGGCTTGCCGTTGGTGATGAAAACCCGTCGCCTGGGCTACGACGGCTATGGCACGGTAGTCGTTAAAACCGCTGAGGACTTGGTCGCCGCCTGGGATGGGTTTCGGCGGGCTCCGGTGTTGCTGGAGGAGTTTGTGCCCTTCACTAAGGAGTTGGCGATCATGGTGGCCCGGTCGGCCAGCGGTAAGGTGACCCTCTATCCCACGGTGGAAACGGTGCAGGTGAACCATACCTGTCGGCGGGTGATCGCACCAGTGGCGGTGAGTGGGGCGGTGGCCGATACCATGGCGAACCTAGGGCGAACCCTGGTGAATGCCCTAGATTTGGTGGGCATTATCGGCATTGAATGTTTTCTGACTGAGGATGGCCGGGTGCTGGTGAACGAGATCGCCCCCCGCACCCACAATTCTGGCCACTACAGCCTGGATGCCTGCGCCACCTCACAATTTGAGCAGCAGTTGCGGGCGGTGAGCGATCAACCCCTGGGGTCTTCCCGGCTCACCTGTGCCCAGGCGGTGATGGTCAATCTGCTGGGTTTAGAGGAGTCTGAGGCCAGCCATCAGCAGAGGATCGCCCGCCTCAAGCAGCGGCCCCACGCCACCCTATATTGGTACAACAAAGGCCTTCGCCCCGGTCGCAAACTGGGCCACATCACCCAACGTCTAGAGGCCGGAGATGACCCCATCGCCGCCGCCGAGGAACTCGAAGCCCTGTGGTATGGCCCTGCCTAGGCGCAGATTCAGAAACCCAGTTTCTTGGCCAAACCAGGAGTCAGACTGGGGGATCAGCGCCCTAGACACCGGGATTCTGATTTATTGGGCTGGAGGACTCAGGAAGCGGTTGGCAAAGGTAATCACCGTTCCTAGATCAGTACTTTGACCCTGATCGGAATTTAGAAATGCCGTCAGCAGACTATTTTGTCCACTGGTGCCCGGTTTGGCCGCCCCCATCCCCAATAGCCCCATGATGGCCGGAATCAGTTGGGGCAGCATGGACTGAATTTGATCGGCATTGACCCCGGTTTGTTTGGCCACAGCTTGAATGATCTCCTGCTGAAGGGGGCGCGGAATGGCCACCTGCAACAGGCCCAAACTCCCCGAACCCGACAATTTTCCCAACAGCCCCTCCAGTGCCCCAGGCCCAATGGCACTGGCCTGATCCTGAAGGACGGGCTGCAACGCCCCGCCCAGGCTATTGAGGAGGGCGGTCATTTGCGCCATCTCTAATCCTTGGCGGCTGGCCAACTGTTGCAGCGATTCCACCACCGATCCCAGTTGTTCCACGCTGCCCTGCTGGTTGGGGTTGTTAATGGCACTCAACACATCAAAAAACAAAGACATAGGCTTTTATCCTTTGGAATGATTCACGGGTAGCATGGCAATCGCCTCACATGGCCTCGACTCAATGACATCTCCTAGACCCATTCACCGATTCGACGGGCCACCCCTAACAGGCGGGTACGCGCACGGGGCTAGATTTGGCCAGCACATACCATTGGCCACGGCCATCCACATAGCCCACCTCAATTAAATAGTCTCGATCATCGATGGCGATGGGTAACACCCGTTCCGCCTGGGGGGCGAGTTCCGCCTCAAATTCCTGCACACTGTTGGGGTGGCTGGCCAAGAAACCGGGCAGTTCCGTCACATCATAGAGGCGCACGGCCAAACGGCGCTTGCCTGTCTTGAGGTCGGTCACCTGATCGGGATCAATTTCCCAGCGGGCCAGGGCACTCTGGCAGGTTTGGGCCGCCAGGGAGGCCATGGCGGCGGTGGTACCGGGGCGAGGAATGGCCGCATTCACCACCCTGCCTTGCCCTGCTTCTAGACCGGGGGGGGCCTTCTGAGGCGTGGCGTCCGTGGCGGGTGTTGTTGTCGAGGTGATCTCCAGGGCGGGAGGTGTGATGGCGATCTGGGGTTCCACCGCATTGGGCTGGGTCAGAAACCGCACGGGCTCCGACCGCACCAGGGCGTGCCAGGTTGACGATTCGTCTTGGTAACCTAGTTCCGCCAGGTAGTCCCGATCTGTTTGGGGGATGGGCAGGTGGCAGTCGCCCATCGCGGTTGTGGGGCAAGCAAGCATCTCGGTCGTATGGGGCGTTTGCCGATTCACTAGGTCAATATCGGTGACATCGTGAACCTTTAGGGAGAGGCGATAACTGCGCCGCTGGAGCGCCTCCACCTCCGAGGGCGGCAGTTCCCAGTAGGCATAGGCGGCATGGCTGGAACGGGGAACCAAGATGATGCGCCGATCCATTGCAGATTGGTCTAGGGCGGTCTGCCCTGAAGCCTGATCGATTGCCTCGCCTGAAGCCGAAGCCCCGCCCCCAGGTTTCCCCCCAGCGTTTCCGTCAGCGATCCCCCCAGTTGCCCCTGCGGATTGCTCCGCTTTCTGCTCAGACCGTCTCCCCGTCTGGATTGCGCCAACGGTACCTAGTGCCAAGGTGTTGGACGGCGGGGAGATCTCTCGCAACAGCCACCACAGCCCGCCCCCCAAGGCCGGAAACGCCAAAATCCATGGCCACCAGGGAAAGTCTCGATTCGGGCCAGCGATGGGGGCTAAGTCGTCTGGGGTTGAACGTTCTGGAGTTTGCACCTCGGTATCGCTACCTGCCGCCGGAGGGGAAGACTGTGCCCAGAGACGCTGATCGCCCTGGAGCATGACGGTGCCCGCCAAGACAGCCGCCGTGAGCCGAAGCAACGGAACGAGTAGCGGCGAGAAAGCACGGTGGCGGTGAAACATGGCCGAAGTGGAACCAGAAAGGGCAGGGAGCCGTCCCCTATTACGGCGAATGCACGGCATAGGGCTCACAGTAATGTAGCGGCAACAGGGCTTTGACTCAACCCTATGGACTTAACCCTATGGACTTAACCCTGTGGACTGGCCCCTGTAGACTCAACTGAATGGGTAGCTCTGGCTTCATCGGCCTGGTGCGGGTGATGACCCTAGCGCTGCACCCAAGTTTGATTCGGCATCAAATCCCTATCCAGACAAAAACCAGCCCCCCGAAGAGGACTGGAAAAGGTTGGTCGTTCCATCTATGGTCGTTGATGACTACTTTAGACAAAAAAGATAAGGAAGCCGTAAGGGTGGCTTCTCAACAGAGCTAGTATCCGTTGATATTCTGGCGATCTTGCCCGATCTGCGGGGCCGATAATTCCGTAGCCTGCATATGAAACTCTTATTATCTTCCCTTGGGCAGATGTGCGGTATAAACAAAGGGGGCATTCCGTCTGACAAGAATGCTACTAAGTTCAGAAAAGTCTTAAAAGATTGAGGAGGAGTGGAGTAAATGCCTCTAGTAAAACGTTGTGCTGCCGAATTTTTCGGCACTCTGTGGCTCGTGTTAGGTGGTTGCGGTAGTGCCGTCTTTGCCGCCAAGTTTTTAGTGGATGAGACTCAATTGGGGCTTGGCTTTTTGGGCGTATCCCTGGCCTTTGGTCTAACGGTGCTCACCATGGCCTACGCCATTGGTCATATTTCTGGCTGCCACCTCAACCCGGCAGTGTCCTTTGGCCTATGGTCGGGGGGGCGTTTCCCCAGTAGTGAACTGCTGCCCTACATCACCGCCCAGGTGGTGGGTGCCATTGTGGGGGCTGGGATTATCTACCTGATCGCCAGTGGTCAGCCCGATTTCATGATTGACAACAGCAGCGGCAACCCCTTAGCCACCAACGGCTTTGGTGCCCATTCCCCCGGTGGCTACAGCCTGTTCGCCGCCTTGATCACTGAAGTGGTGATGACCTTCTTCTTCCTGATGATCATCCTCGGTGCCACCGACTTCCGGGCTCCGGCGGGTTTGGCCCCCATTGCCATTGGTATGGCCCTCACCTTGATTCACCTGATCAGCATTCCCGTCACCAATACCTCGGTAAACCCCGCCCGCAGCACTGGCCCCGCCCTGTTTGTGGGTGGCCCCCTGCTGGCTCAGCTCTGGCTGTTCTGGGTGGCCCCTATTGTTGGCGCACTGCTGGCGGGTTGGGTCTATTCCACCTTCTTTGAGGCCGAAAGCCCCCAGGACACAGCGGCTGAATAGTTGTTTTGCGGAGTACATCTAACCAGACGACAGCGGTTAAACCCTCTGCATCATCTGAATACACCGATGGCTAAATAGCCGATTTAAAATGCGTTGGATCCCTGATCCAGCGCATTTTTCTATGTCCTAATCCTATCCAACTAGCCCGCCATAAATGGCCCAGGGGAGTGCCCCAAAGCCTAGGGCAATGGCCATCGCCAGCAGCGCACTCAACCCATAGGCAATGGGCCGAATACCTTGGTGTAAGGCTCCTAGGGACTGCACCGCACTCCAGACCCCGTGGCGCAGATGAAAGCCCAGCCCCAGCAGCACCCCTGAATAGCCCAAGGCGTAGGGCAATTTGTGGAAAACTTCTACTACTAGCCGCGCCAAATCCCGCACGGGTTGGCCGTCGAGATCTGTGGGATAGTAGGGGCCAAATTTGAACGTCCACAGGTGTAGACCTAGAAACACCGCCAGAATCGCCCCCGTGATAATCATGGTGCGAGAACTGAAGGACTGGTAGCTGGTGCCACCCACGGATTCATACTGGGCGTAGTCTTGGGGTCTGGCCCGCAGCCGCCCCACAAACACGCTGCCGCCCACGGCCATGTGGAGCAGCGCAATGCCCACCAGCAACCCTTCCACGGCGTAGAGCAAAACGCCCCAACTGGCCAAATGCTCGGCATAGGCATTGTAGGCATCGTGGCCCACAAACAGCAGCAAATTGCCCACCATATGCACCAGCACAAAGCCCGCCAGCGCCAGCCCCGTCGCGCCAGAAATTAGCTTTTTGCCAATGGGCGACCGATAAAACCGCAGCAAGGGCGACTGAGGCAAGTTTTCGTTATTAGGCTCTGGAGCCTTCAGGACATTAGTCATAGGGATTGCACGGTGGAGGGTCATGGTTCAAGCCTAGCCATTGACGAGGCCAGGGCTAGGTGGGGGAATGGATCAACGCCAGCAGGTCGGCTTCGCTGAGGATGGCAATGCCGAGTTTTTCGGCTTTTTCGAGTTTAGATCCGGCCTTTTCACCCGCCACCACGTAATCGGTGGCCTTGCTAACGCTGCTGGTGACTTTGCCCCCAGCGGCCTCAATTTTGGCGGCGGCTTCGGTGCGGCTGAGGCTGGGCAGGGTGCCCGTGAGGACGAAGGTTTTGCCCGTCAGGCCACCGGGGGCAGCGGCGGGTTCGAGGGGATCGGCGACAAGCTGAAGTCCGGCCTGGTGTAGACGTTCAATCAACACCCGATTGGCGGGCAGGTGGAACCAATCCGCCACAGACTGGGCAATTTCGGGGCCGATGGTGTGGACGGCGGCGATGGTTTCTGGGTCGGCGGCGGCGAGGGCATCCACCGAGGGAAACGCCTGGGTCAGGGTTTTGGCGTTGACGGTGCCCACATGGCGAATTCCTAACCCGTACAGCACCGCTGCCCAGGGACGAGTCTTAGACGCGGCGATGGCGTTGACCAATTTTTCCGCCAGTTGTGGTCCCATGCGGTCTAGGGGGAGCAATGTTTCGGTGGTCAGATCGTAGAGGTCGGCGACGGACTGCACCAGCCCCCGTTCCACAAACTGCTTCACCCACTTTTCCCCCAAGCCCTCGATATCCAGGGCATCGCGCCGCGCCCAGTGGATGATCGCCCCTTGGACAATGGCCGGACAGGCGCTGTTGATGCAGCGGGTAACGGCTTCCTCGTCGGGCTTCACCAGTTCAGAATCGCATTCGGGGCAGTGGGTGGGCATGGTGATGGGGCGGGCCGCTGCCGGACGCAATTCTGCCATCACCCGCACCACCTCCGGGATAATTTCTCCGGCCTTGCGAACGATCACCGTATCGCCCTGGTGAATGCCCAGTTCTGCCAGCCGCTCGGCATTGTGGAGGGTAGCCCTGGCCACGGTGGTTCCCGCCAAAGCGACCGGACGCAGTTCCGCCACGGGAGTCACCGCCCCAGTGCGGCCCACCTGAAAACTGACGGACTCTAGCACCGTGGGTACTTCCTCAGCGGGGTATTTCATCGCCACGGCCCAGCGGGGGAACTTTTGGGTAAAGCCCAGCCGCTCTTGTAGGGCCATATCGTTGAGCTTCACCACCACGCCATCGGTCATGTAGGGCAGGGTGGTGCGTTCCGTGGCCCAACGGTCGTAGTAGGCTTGCACCTCGGTTTCCGATTGGCACAACTGACGGTTGGGGTTGACCCGAAAACCGAGCCGCTGGAGTAGGTCGAGGGCTTGCCATTGGGTTTCCGACTCGGATTCTAGGCCGTGGAGGGTGTAGGCGAAAAAATCGAGTTTGCGCTGGGAAACAATTTGGGAATCCAACTGGCGCAGGGTTCCGGCGGCGGCGTTGCGGGGGTTGGCAAAGGGGGCTTCCTCCCGGTTGATGCGCTCTTGGTTGATCTGCTCAAACACATCCAGGGGCAAAAAGGCTTCGCCGCGCACCTCCACCACCGGGGGCGGGTTGTCGAGTTGCAGGCGCAGGGGCACCGAGCGAATGGTTTTGACGTTTTGGGTGATCTCTTCCCCAGAAATGCCGTCCCCACGGGTGGCGGCGCGGGTGAGGATGCCGTTTTCGTAGGTGAGGGCCAGGGCGTTGCCGTCGATTTTCAGTTCTGCCACGTAGGCGGCTTTGCCCACTTCCGGGGCCTGCCTGCGCCAGCGGTCTTCCCAGGCCCGAAATTCCGCCAAATCAAAGGCGTTTTCTAGGCTGTAGAGGGGGATGTTGTGCTGGACGGAGGTGAACTGGGTGGCGGGCTTTTCACCCACGCGCTGGGTAGGGCTGTCGGCGGTGATTAGGTGAGGATGGGCCGTTTCCAGGTCTTGCAGTTCCCGATAGAGGCGGTCGTACACCTCATCGGCCATGATGGGCTCATCCAACACGTAGTAGGCGTAGCTGGCGGCCTGCACCTGTCGCCGCAGATCCTGCACCCTGGTCTCTAGGGTGGCAAGGTCAGAGGCATTGACAGCGGGGCGGGGGGCAGACTCCATAGCCAGGTTCGGAATTGGTATGCGTCGGTACCGGATGATTCAGAGGCTAGTGTAGCGCTGTTTGGCCTGCCATCGGTGCCTTGCCTAACTGGGGTTGGGCCGCTGGGTTAGGCGAGCATGTGGGCAGAAAAAAGCCACCGTTAACCAGCGGTGGCTCAGTCGTAGCAAGCTGTCAAACGATCCAGAATTGAGGCGCAACGTTGGCGGGGCAACGTTGGCGGAACAGAGTCGGTTTAGAAACCGTTGTCTGAGTCCGTCCAGGTGGCGCAGGGTTCCACACTGCAACTGGCCATCACCACTTCAATCACAAAGCTGCCTTCGTAGGGGGCGGTGACGACGGGCTGGGCATCAGGGAAAACATCCGAGGCGACCAAGCTGCCATCGTTGGCGTCGTAGAGCAAAATATCGAGGTCGGTGCAGTCGCTGTCGCAGGTGGCGTAGACGGTTTCTCCGGCATACAGAAAGCCGTCGTAGCTGACCGACTGCCCGGTGGAGAGGGAGTCGGTACGCGATTGAGCCTGCACTAAAGCCGCTCCACTCGCGAGGGCGACAGCACTGAAAGCAAGGGCCGCGAGGGATTTGAAGGGCAACATGACCATAGAAGGTTCCTCGTGATTATAGAAAAACAGACCATAGGCAAAGGAACGGCGGTGAAGCCCTAAACTTGTCCAGCAGGTCTCTAAGGTTAGGTTGCCCAATTCCCTGAAAAAGCTAACGTTTGGCTGATTAAGATTTACAGTGGACGGTTGTCTGGCTTCGCTAACCCCCAGGCCGACGTTAGCGCCATCACTCAGGGTGGGGTCAGGGTGGGGGCTAAGGCTCAGGGCGCTTCAGGGCTAGGGTGAGGCCATCGGCGATGGGTACCAAGCTTAGGACAATGCGCGAATCGGCGGCGAGGGCTGTGTTAAACCGTCGCAGGGTTTGGGTGCGGTTGTCGGTGACCGTGGGGTCGGCCACCCGCCCCGACCACAGCACGTTATCAATGGCGATCAACCCACCGGGCCGCACCAACTGAAGCGCCTGTTCGTAGTAGGTGGGGTAGTTGCTTTTGTCGGCGTCGATGAAGGCGAAGTCAAAGCGGTTCTGTGCGCCCTCGGCGATGAGTTGATCCAGGGTTTCGGTGGCGGGGCCAAGGCGCAGGTCAATTTTGTGGGTCACTCCGGCCTGTTCCCAGTAGCGCTGGGCAATGGCCGTATAGTCGGGGTTCACATCGCAGGCAACTAACCGCCCCTCCGGTGGCAGGGCCAAGGCCACCCGTAGAGCACTATAGCCCGTAAACACCCCTACCTCCAGGGCGGTCTTGGCCCCCATAAGCTGAATCAGCAGGGCCATAAACTGCCCCTGTTCCGGCGCAATCTGCATCTGGGCCATGGGGTGCTGGGCCGTTTCCTGGCGCAAGGCCCGCAGGATCTCCGGCTCCTGCACCGAGTGGGCCAGGAGGTAATCGTAGAGGCCATCGGTGAGGGTGAGGGTGCGGTTCGACATGGATCAACGGCCTCGCAGTGGATACAACAGCAGGAAATCGGGCGGGCAATGCAGCGGTCAACGCAATGCAACAGAGCCCTATCATAGCCACTGGGAGCAGAATCTAAAGCCAAGGTTAGAAAGGGCACTGGGGAACCACATCTGCGCCACACTAGAGGGATGATTTTCCGGTACCCTAGGGGCTGACAATCGCTGCCACAGGTGCCTAGTCCTAGGCTTCTCGATTTATAGTCCTATCGTTCTCCATTGAAACGGCCATGTCTGATTTTGATGATTTTTTGAAGCACAAATACGCCTACGTCGCCATTGGCGAATTTAAGCCCGGTTGTTTTTCCGAAGCCCGCCAGCTCTATGAAAAGGCGGTATCCACCTTTAACAAAGGGTTCCAAGGAGCCTATCTCTTGCAGGAACCGGGCACTGATCGCGGCATCGCCATTATCCTCTGGGAAAACATTGAGGACATGAGCGAGCACCACAATGTGATTTACGAGCAAACCCTCGCCAAAATTGCCCACCTATTTGCCACGCCACCTGTGACCACCTTCTACGAAGTGTGCAGCGAAATTGGCCTACCCTCCGTGCTCGCCCAAGCCCTCAACCCCAACTAGCCGCCACCGCTGGTTTGCCTCCTCCCACCGCCTTCTCGTCGCCGCTCAAGGTGCTAGCTCCAGCGCTCTCGACTATGATGAAGGCTGACCTTTTTCAATCCTTGCCCTCCGTCCATGCCCACACCTAAGCACACCCAAGCCCACCTGTCGCGCACGGTGCCCAAAAATCAGTCTGAGTTCTTCAAAAAGCGCACCCGCGATTCCATGGAATACTACATGGGGGCCAAGCTGCTAGAGGTGGGCGTCAATCCTAAAAACACCATTTATCGCTGGCGCACAGAAATTAAGGGCGATCAAGAAGTGATCACCGTCAGCGCCTACTGGGGCGAGTCGCGACGCAAACTCGAAAACGGCGATGCCTAGACGTCGCCTAACGGTCTTAGCCCTGTTCTCCCCGTGACCCGGACGGCTCGCCAGAGATCGGCCCGTCCCCGTCCCCTGGTCGCGTGGGCCATGCCCATCCTCGATCTACCCTGGGGACAGCACCTCCCCATCCCTTGCCTAAGTATTAAAACTTCTTACAGATGCGCCGATCTGTCCCATCTCGGCGGATTTTTGGTAACAATAGATACAGATGGGCCTAAAGCCCTGGTGGCCAACTTTTTGGGTTGGGCCTGTTGGGCTTGGGTCGGTCTGCTGCGTCAACGCAGGCCACAAACCCCGTTCATCTCCAGCCCTGGAGACGGAAGTAGGGATTTTCCCGAAGGAACGCGCCTCTTCACCCCTCTTCGACCTTTGGAGGCGAAATCCATGACCGTTAAGACCCAAAAACTCTTGCACCAAGTTCGGCAGGCCCAACAAACCGGGAAAGCCATTCTCACTGCCGCTGATCTCGCAGACCTAGATCTGATCTACGTTTTTGCCACCGCCACTACCCTAGTGATTAACTGCCGCGACTGCGCCACCCTCTGGAAGCTCGACGATGCCCAGATTGAGTTGCGCCAAGCCATTCATCGCCTTGGCCTAGACATTACCAACATTTGGGTGGAGCGCAACGGGCACCTCGCCTACGATTTTTAAGGCCGAAGCCTGCTTGGCTGACTTCGATGCTGGGCTGGTACATGGCGGCTGATCCCGAGGATTGGGCGGCGGCTCGGTGGGATGGTGGCTGCGACGGCATCCTAGAACTGATGGCGTGAGCGGGCTAGGATCAGGGGGTGGGTCGCCGTGCCCCTTGGACGGTGCGTGGCGGCGGATGGGTTTATCTTTTACCCTAAGGAGACCCCTGGGTGCTGTCCCGACTTGCGACTCCCGACCTCCTCCGCCATGCCCTACTGCACCCAGTTCACCCCAACCCATTCCCTACCCCCGTCCGACTGGCCCAGCCTCGGCGGCAAAGCGGCAACCTTGGCGCACCTCGCCCAATCGGGGTTCCCTGTGCTACCGGGGGTTGTGCTCTTGCCCCAAGCGTTTTGGGATTCGTTGCCGCGCTGCCATGGTGATCCCCTAACCCGTGACTCTTGCCACCTACCCAGCCACATTGCCCCAGCCGTGATGGCTGAGGTGACGCAAGGCCTAACATGCTTGGGAACGCCAGAACAACGGTGGGCCGTGCGGTCATCGGCCTTGGCGGAGGACGGTACCCAGCAAAGCTACGCCGGACAGTTGGAGACTGTTCTCGGTGTAGCGCTCCCAGACTTGGAACGCGCCATTTTGCAGGTCTGGCAATCCGCCTTTTCCGAATCGCTGCAAACCTATCAAACCGTAGGGGCGAGGTCTTCTCGTCCGTCCGATGCCCTACACCCTGCTGGCTTCCAGCCGCCCGCCGTGCTGATTCAGCCCCTGCTCAACCCCGTGGCGGCGGGGGTCGCCTTCAGTGCCGATCCGGTGAGTGGGCGGCGAGGCGTGACGGTCATCCAAGCGGTCTATGGTCTCTCTGCGGCCTTGGTTAACGGGGGTGTGGTGGGCGATACCTACCTGGTCAGCCGAGAGGGGCAAATTCTAGAACGTCGCCTAGCTCTGCAAACTCAGCAGCAGCAGGTCAGTTCAGAAGGAAGCCTGATCTGGGAATCTGTCCCCGCCGAGGCCCAACAGCGGGCCGTGCTGACCGATCACCAAATCCTCGAAATCGCCCAACTGGCCCGAAAGATTAGCCACCACCAAGCCCGCCCCCAGGATATCGAGTGGGCCTGGGTGGAAGGTCCCCCTCATCCCCCAGCCCCTTCTCCCCTCGTGGGAGAAGGGGGTTCTCAAAGTCCCTCTCCCAAGTTGGGAGAGGGATTGAGGGAGAGGGCCAGAGAGCCTATCGGGGTGGGGGACAGCCTCTACCTTCTGCAAGCCCGCCCCATCACCACCCTGGCCGCCCAGCCCGACCCTGACGGCACCTATGGTCTGTGGGACAACAGCAACATTGTGGAAAGCTACAGCGGCGTCACCACGCCCTTGACGTTCTCCTTTGCCCGCAAGGCCTATACCGAGGTGTATCAGCAGTTTTGCCGCTTTATGGGGGTGCCCGATGGGTTAATTAGGCAGAACCGCCGGGTGTTTCAGACCATGATTGGCTTCTTGCAGGGGCGAATTTACTACAACCTGTTGAGCTGGTATCGGGTGCTGACGTTTTTGCCGGGATATCGGCTGAATGCGCGGTTTTTAGAGCAAATGCTGGGGGTGCAACAGGGCTTGCCGGAGGCGGTAATGGCTGAGATTCGCCGCCAAAATCAGACCCATCCCGTCGCCGATGCCCTGCGGCTGGCCTGGTCTACCGGACGCATTTTGACGAACTACCTCACCCTTAACCGTCGCATCCAGCGCTACTACCAGCGGCTTGGTCGGGTGCTGATGACCACCGACCAACGGGCCACCCTGCCCGACCAGCGCCCCGATGAACTGGTGAAACTCTATCGCCGCATCGAAGGCGAACTCCTCACCCACTGGGACGCGCCGCTGATTAACGACTTCTTCGCCATGATTTTCTACGGCGTGCTCAAAAAACTTGTCACCCGCTGGGGTGGCGATACGACTGGGGCGTTGCAAAATACCCTGATCAGCCTGACAGGAGACATCATCAGCACCGAACCTGCCCAGCGCATGACGGAAATGGCGGCACTTTTGGCCGATTATCCCGACTATATCGAAGTGTTCTGCAACGGGTCTCTAGCCGAGATTCAGCGCACCTTGGCGGCCATTCCATCCCTAAAAACGGCCTATCAGCAGTATTTGGCCCAATTCGGCGACCGCTGCCTAGAAGAACTCAAACTCGAAAGCCTCACCCTGGCCGATGATCCCCTCCCCCTGTTGAGAACGGTGGGATTCATGGCGCAAAAGCCCTCACCCCCTCAGTCCCCCTCTCCCACAGGCCGGAGACCCTCACCCCCTCAGTCCCCCTCTCCCACGGGGAGAGGGGGGGGCCGGATAGGAGACTCCCATTTTTCCAGTGAACCTCTGCCATCTAACTCCCCTCTCCCATGGGGAGAGGGGGTGAGGGCCAAGGGGCTAGGTGTAAGGGCCGTCCTCTTTCGCTGGGTGCTGCACAATACCCGCCGTCTGGTACGAAATCGGGAGAACCTCCGCTTCGAGCGCACCCGTGTCTTTGGCCAAGCTCGGCGCGTATTTGTGGAACTGGGCAAACGGTTCTACGCCCTCGATTGGCTGGAGGATCCCGCCGATATCTTCTTTCTAGAGGTGGAAGAAATCATGGGTTTGGTGGAAGGCACAGCTACAACCCTAGATCTGCGAGGATTAGTGGCTGTCCGCACCGCCCAGTATCAGCAACACCTCGCGGCTCCGGCCTTGCCCCGAAGACTGGAAACCTTTGGCCTGCCGAGTTTGGGCCTGTCTTCCTCATCTATCTCCAGATTAGATTCGGGACTCTCCATGAATTCAGGAATCTCACCCATGACCGATAGGGCTGACACCTGGCAGGGCACGGGCTGTGCGCCGGGAGCGGTGCAGGGGCGGGTGTGTTTGGTCAGCCATCCGCGCCAGTGGCTCCAGCGACAGGGCGCATTTGCCCCCAGGCAGGAACCCCAAATTTTGGTGGCCACCTCCACGGATCCGGGCTGGGTGCTGCTGTTTCCCCATGCCCAGGGGTTGCTGGTGGAGCGGGGCAGTGTGTTATCCCATGTGGCCATTGTGGCGCGGGAACTGGGCCTGCCGATGGTGAGCGACCTGCCCAGCCTAACGACACTTTTGCAAGAAGGCGACTGGGTGGCGATGGATGGACGTACGGGACGGGTGCAGCGTTTGCAATCTAGCCCCGCCGCTGAAACACCGCCCGCCGAGACACCGCCTGCCGAGACAATGGAGTCATCCCCTGCCTAGCCCCACCCCATGCCCAGCGAAATTGAACGCCACACCCGTTTCGACCACCTGCGCTATGCCCAATGCTGGGAAGATGCCGACATTCTGCTAGCAGCCCTAGCAGTGCAGCCCCACCACACCTGCCTCTCCATTGCCTCCGGTGGTGAAAACACCCTGGCCCTGCTCAGCCGTGGCCCCCAGCGGGTGATGGCGGTGGATCTCAGCCCTGCCCAAATCGCCTGTTTGGAGTTGAAAGTAGAGGCCTTTCGGTGCTTGAGTTATCCCGAAATGCTGACGCTGTTGGGAGCCAGAAACCCGGAGGTCAGATCCCAGGAGGTCAGATCCCAGGAGGTCAGATCCCAGGGTTCTCAAAGAACCCTGGGATCGCTTAGGTCACAGTTTTACCAGCGTTGTCGGCAGGATCTATCCCCCCAGGCCAGGGAATTTTGGGATGGCCGACCGGGGGCCATTGCCCAGGGGATTCTCCACAGCGGCAAGTTTGAGCGCTACCTGGCGTTGTTTCGCCGTTGGGTGTTGCCCTTGGTGCATTCTTCGGCAACGTGGCAACCCATTTTGAAGGGACTTTCCCCCACAGAACGCGAAGATTGGTACGCGAATCAGTGGGACGGCTGGCGGTGGCAGTGGCTGTTTCGGGCCTTTTTCTCGCGCTTTACGTTAGGACGTTTGGGCACCGATCCCGAATTTCTCCGCTATGGCGATCAATCCTTGGCCGACCACCTGCTGGGGCGCACCCGCTACGCCCTCACCACCCTCGACCCCGCCCAAAATCCCTACCTGCAATGGATTGTGCTGGGCCACTATGACACGGTGTTGCCCTACGCTCTGCGGCCCGAAAACTTTGATGCCATTCGCCAAAACCTAGATCGCCTAGAGTGGCACACCACCTCGCTGGAGGATTTTCTCGCTCAAAACGACCATCCCATCGACCGCTTTAACCTCAGTAACGTATTTGAATATATGTCTGAATCGCACTTTCAAACCGTGCTGAATACCCTGCACCAACACGCTGCTCCTAGGGCAAAAATGGCCTTTTGGAATCGACTCAGCGACCGCACCTGTGCCGCGAATAATCCCCACTGGCAACCCC
The DNA here is from genome assembly GCF_014697375.1 of Phormidium sp. FACHB-1136. Classification (GTDB taxonomy): domain Bacteria; phylum Cyanobacteriota; class Cyanobacteriia; order Phormidesmidales; family Phormidesmidaceae; genus Nodosilinea. The sequence goes on along the minus strand of NZ_JACJRS010000107.1, from coordinate 1,996 downwards.
TGGTGGGCCTCGCCGCCCAACTCCACCAGCGGGATCAGGTCTTTTTCTACAAACGGTTTATGGTGGTTCAGACCCCTGCTCCCCTTGCACCGGAGGGGGATCCGTCCAACCCCACATCATCTTTCCTCAGGCCATAGCAAGGTAAAAGTGGTTTGTTCTTGCCGAAGAAATTGCAAAAACTGCTGATATTCGTGGGAATTGTCAGGAAACAGCGTCAACAATTCTAAATATTGAGGGTTGGCTGGCAGAATCGCCACGGGCTTACCCTGGGAATTATCTTTCAGCTTCTTCAACTGCACAACGGGATACATCCGGTGCCATAGGCGACCAATGTGACCCAATTGTCCAGTCACAGAGGTTTTGTAGATGGAACCTTCCGTCACCCTTGCGGCCCGAATGGCCTTGCGATAGGGGCCATGTAGCCACTCAACGGCGAGGCTGTCGTCTTGATTTTGGGCTAACCGTCCCCAGACTTGCACAGTCTGCGGATGCCATGCTTCGCGCCAGTGGGTAGCCCGCTGGTCGGAGGTGGCTTTCTGGAGCTGAAGCCATCGCCGTGCCACACCCCGCACCGCTTTGAGGAAAGGGGGAATGTGCTCTAGTCTGCGGATTTGGTAGTTCTGCTGAAGGGCATCACTCCCCCATTGCCAGTGACAGCCAATTAGGGGCTTATTGGATTGCTCGGCATAGTCGAGATAAAACAGGCGATGGTCGGCCCGTCGCCAAGACTTTCCAAAGCCGCCGAATACCATAGAAAAGTGCATGAGGGCACGTACTAGGTTGGTCAGGACTGATTGCTGTTCGGCATCCGGCAGGGAGCGGTTGAGCGCCCAAGCCAGATCGCCCTCCACTGCGTAGGTAGGCTGTTCCCATTTCCCGGTGCCGTAGCTGTCCAAATTCAGCCGACGAGTTTGAAAGTGAATGGCTAGCAGCCCCACATCGCCACTGCCCTGCACACTGCCAAAGAGTTGATTGACCAATGCCTCCGCCTGCGCCGCTGAGGTGAGCCCGCCAAACAGCCGCAAAGCATGACCCCGCACCGCCGCCCGGAATACATTGGGCCGAAACTCTCCCGCCTGATCCAACAACTTAGGCGCTTGACCCTGCCCCTTTATGTGCGATTGGAATAGGATGTCCCCGGCACGATTAGCCCCAACATCATCACTTTCGTAGGGATAGACAACCTGGCCATAGCCCGCACTTACCCGACACCCTAGGCCGTTTCTCAAAGCCCGTTCCCAAATTTGCCAAACGATCTCCCATTCTGTGGCCTCTAGGGGCTCGGTGCTGGAGATGGCAAACCGCAATTGGGGCTGATAGAGGGAAATTTGGGCAAAGGCGCTGGTGGTTTGTTCCTGCTTAACCTGGCGATCTTGTTGCGGGTGGATAATATCCACCAGGCCATCCGTCCAGTCGGGGCTGGTGGGATAGCCCCCGTGGAATCGCAAAATACCAGGCTGGAAATCCTGGCCGACGGCCCGTCCACAGTAACGGTCGGCTTGGGTAATGGTGCAGGCTTGACGGAAGGCCCTCTTCATACTGCTGCCGGGATACACAGGCCAGCCATAGGCCCCAATCACCGGACGAATGATGCCATCGTCTTGTCCGCCGTTGGTGACAAAGCGCCAGGTGATGTCGTACACGCGGCTGTTTTCGGTGCGGCTAGATTGGGGCGGATCGTCGCTCGTTTTATCCGTCCACTCATCCACCCAACGCTCTACATCTTGATCGATCTCGTCCTTGGTGCGTTGGGGATCAATCCGCTGAAGCTGGCTGCGCCCTGGTACCTGCGCCCGAAACATCATGGGTACGCGGCTGGCTATGTTTGGGATGTTAGGTGAGGTTGGCATGGTCAAGGGCATTGGGTAAGAAGACTGAAACCTAGGCCACTGGACAGTGGGAAGTTCTGTATCCGGTAGCGGGACGCCAAGAAAAACGGACATGAGCTGAGTCAATCGACCCATCATGTCCGAAACTGGCTGATGTAAAGCCTTTC
>NZ_JACJRS010000106.1 GCF_014697375.1 Phormidium sp. FACHB-1136 | reverse complement strand
GCTTCTGAAGCTCTTGCTTTTCCTCTGACGTTAGATAGTTTCTGACTCCCATGGCTTATTCCAGAATTTTAATGTATTATACGCAGTTTAGATGACTAACAGCTTACCTCTACGGCCATTGTCTTTTGTGGAGGTGGAACCAATGCGCTGGGAATACTACTAGAGGATTGTCGGCCTGACTTGGATCACTATTTCGGCTGTGGCATCAATCTTCCTGATTCGATTGATGTGGATTCAGAGTACAACTATCGCCTCGAAGATATCTACAGTATGTTTGAGTCGATGCGAACCGAGTTTAAGTTGCCTCAGCCAAAGGCTATCAATCCTGAACCAGAAGAGTCTCAACAACTCGCTGACTAGATATGGTAAGACCTTGAATTGTTTTTAATCCAAATGATGTCATGACCCAATCCAATTGTCGGCTTCAGCTACGGCCTAAAACAGAGATAGACACGCTTGTCTTTAATCGCCTCAAACAAGGAAGCGATAACGTTTCGGCCAAGGGAACACGGGCCATTTCAACCCATTATTTAGCTGAAACTGTGGCTCAGATTGACCCTAATCTAGACAATCCCAAGCTGCGGGTGGCGGTGATTGAGGCGAAGCATGAGTTGGAGGCTCGCCTGAATCTCATCGAGTCATTGTTCCCTGCCCTGGCTCCGGCCACGCCACCGCCTCAGCCGATCTGGCTATCACCGCATAATGTCAACAACGGCGGCCCCGTTCAATCAGAGTCGAAGCGGAAGCCTGAACCGACCAACCCTGAAACGCGTCAGACTCGACCAGGCAAAGCTAGGTCAGAGACCGATTCGGCTTCTGGCGCACAGATTGACACATCTAGTACGTCCTGGGCCGAGTTCAGCGTGGTCAAACAGAAGAACGCTTAGGGCCTATCGTCCCCGTGACGATTCGCTGGCCACCTCAACAGAAACAGCCTTCAAGGCCGTGAGCATTTGGCTTTTGGTCATAGGCTTGCCCTTTCCCCGCGCATTCCGCCAACGAATACCCGCCGCGCTGCATTGTTTTTGCAGGCTGGCCACCGTTGGGGATTGGGCCGTAGTGGCCTTGGGCTGAGGGGCGGTCATCCCGAATGTCGGAGTCAGCGTGGGCTGAGGTTCCGCCTGAGGTTCCGGTTGAGTCAGCTCTGCCGATTCAGCCAGGGCGGGTTGAGACTCAGGCACTTCGGTGTCTGTCGTCAGGTCGGCCAAGACGGGTTCCGCAGTCGCCTCAGCGACGGGTTTAGGTTGGGTTGCTTCGGCCCACAGGACGAGGACGCCCACGATGGCGGCGGTGTAGAGAACGATATCGAAAAAGTCCATTGTTTTGCTCCCGTGTAGTGGTTGGGGTTGGCTTTGGCCGCTGCTGTTTCGGCCTGTCACCCGATTGGCTATCCCGCTGGGGGGCGGTGCTGGGTCAGTTCCCTTCTGTTCTGTTGTCGCCGAAAGGCGGTGCGGGAATGGGGCCATGTGGTCACCTCCCATACCCATCATCGGCCTAGCTGCTCTAGCAGGGCATTCACCCGCCGCTGTTGGTCTCTGGGCACGTTCATCGGAGGCCCACCCTTGGCCCTACGGCTGGCATTGAGGGCAGCGGTACGGGCTTGGATAATCTGCTGTGGGTTTGGGTCTGCGGTGGGGAGGTGGGCAACTAGGCGCTTGCCCGCGTCAGGAGATTGGGTGTAGCCATCCAAAGCGGCGACCATGGCAGCTTGGGATAGGGGCTTCCCAAACTTTGCCTGTGCCTGTGCCTGAATATCCTGCTCTGCCTTGCGTAGGGTACCTAACCAGGATTGATCGGCGGCCTCTGGGCTGGCTGCACAGTGCTGGTAACTGAAGCTGCCCTGATTCTGGCAACGGCCCGACCAACCGGGGTCTGGGTGGCCATGGTAGGCAGCGGTGGGTTGCCCGTTAGCGTCGCGGGTGCCCTCGGCTCTACCGATGGCGCGTTTCAGGAGGTCATCGGGGATGGGTTTACCGGGGGCATTGTTCACGCTGGCTGCGTTAACCTGTTGGCCCTTGGCATCCTTGGCCCATGTCTGGGGGTTCACCCACGCCCCGCCCCGTTTGATTTTCCAATCGAGGTGAGGGCCAGTAGAGACAGAATCGGTAGGGCTTACCTTGGCAACGACCTGCCCAGCGGTGACGGTATCGCCCACCGCAACCGCGATGTTGTCAACGTGGACTAGCTGGTGTTCTACTGGCCCCGCCCAGTCTTGGCCTTGGATGTGGACTTGGTAGGATGCCCCGTTTGCGCTGGTGCCAATCTTGCGGATCTCAGATACCGTACCTGAGATGGGAGAGGCCACAGCAGCCCCCGCTGCACCTCCCACACGGGCATCAAAGTCCACCCCGCCATGGGGGCCATAACTGCGTTGGTTGCCTGTCTCAGGGCCAAAGCTTTGTCCATGGGTGGGTTGGTAGGCAACGAGGTCATCTAGGGTTTTGCCCACGATGGGAGAGGCGTAGGTTTGGCCTTGGGTGGCCACGGTGGCGGCTGCGCCCCTGCGAATCGTAAACCGTTGGTTCGCATCAGCATCCACCATGACCCAGGTTGAGGCACCGATCAGGGCAACGCAACCGAGTTTTAGGGCAACGTCCCCGGTCTGGATGGCGCTACCGATGACCCACCGCCACACCGGGGGGAGTTCTGTCCAATGGGGTTTATGGTTAGCGACTGAGTTCACTGTGGGTCACAACTCCTTCCTGTACGGTTACGTCTACGGCCAAGCCATTGTTGAGAACCCAGCGGTACACCCCATTGCCCAGGGCACAGGCGGGGGCACCGAGGGCGGTTAGGGTCAACACCTCGGATTCACCCACCAAGGCCCGCCGGATGTTGGCTGCGGTGGCATCGATGGCAACGGGTTCGGGGGCGATGGCTTCGCAGTTCAGCAAGCGTTGGTCGCTGGGGTCTACTCGGTTGGCTTCAATCCATCGGGCGACCTGGTGCGCCTCGATGGCGGATCTAACTCGGCTAACGGGATTGATGAACTTGCCCCGCCCTGGCTCTAGAAGGTCTAGAAAAGCCACCCCCGCCACAGCACAGGCAAGGATGGCTAGACGGCGGGTCTTGACTCGCCACAGCAGCATGGTTATTCCCCTACCTTCACAGCGCGGGTGTAGGGGCGAACTTCGATGGGTTCACCGATGCGTTCTTCCCCGGTCAGCACCTTGTGAGCGCTTCCGGCGATGGACTGGGTAGGGACTACCAACATGGCCCCAAAGTTGGTTCCGGTAACGATGGGATTCCAGATATCACCACTGGCTTTAACGGCGCTGCCCTGGAGGACGTTCAGCCCAGCGGCCAAGACAAACAACCCACCCCACACGCTGATGAATGCCCCGCCCATCGTTTGCAGGGGATAGTTCCGCAGGCAGGAGAGGCCCGACCGTAGGACAGGGAAGATGCTCCAGGGGTCTGTAGCAGGGCTGATAACAAAGACGGGTTTGCGCTTGCCTTGGGTGGCATCGAACCAACCCCCGTCTTGGATGTTTGAGCGCATCGTATTGCGGGGGGCCATCTGGATTGCCCCGCCCCGTTGCATCGGTGCTGGGTTGATGTCGATCACTTGAGCGTCGATGACCTCTGGCCCTTTGGCGAGGGCGTTGGAAGGGGGCTTATTCATGGGTGGAATTTTCCTCAATGATGGATTTGATACGGTCGTAGAGTTGGCACCCTTCCTGATACCGAGCGCCCTTGTAGCCCAGGACATCCTTGATGATTTGGGAGCGGCTCAAGCCCTGGTGTAGGGCGTTCGTTACTGAGAGAATGAGGGCCAGATCGGGGGTATTTTGGCCCCCTGCGAACTCGGTAACTTCGGTTCGGGGTAAGGCTACAGCCCCCGCCCCGTCTGGAGTTGAGGGCAGTTCGGCCTGAGTTCGGGGGGCTGAACTAAGTTCTCCATTTTTGGGAGAAAGTTCGGGCACTTCATAGGCCACCATGGGCAACCATTCGGGCAAGGCGCTGTGATAAAAGACGGCCTTCTTAGGGCTGAATGACCGCTCGTAGATGGCGGGGTCATCGATGGCAGGGATAGTTTTGTCGGAGGCTCGTAGGCTCTCTAGATGGCCCTGGCTGGTTGGGGTCTGCAAGGTCAACAGGTCGAACGTGGCTCTCATGCCCCCGCTTACCCCGATGTCCCCTACCAGGCTGGATTGAGTCATCGCCCACAATGCCCGGTCATCGGTTTCGCCTGAGGACAGTTCCATGACCAACTGAGGCTTGAGAAAGGACTCGTACCAGGTCTTAAAGGTGGTTTTGAGCATGGCCAGCTCGTCAACGATCAGCACCTTGGGTCGCTGGGGAATTTGCCGCCAAGCGAAAATGAACTGTTGCATTTCCTCCTGCATGGCCTCAATGTCTTCCTTGGTTTCGAGGCTATCGGCCATGAACCCTAGGACGTTGTCAGCAGCTTCCCAGTACCAATGCTCTTTGGGGTGATACTTGGGCTGGATGACCCACACGGCAGCACCAGCGGCTTGGGCCTGTCGGTAGGCATGGGCAACGGTTAGACCCTTCCCCACCCTGGGGTTAGCTGCGATGAGGGTAGGGCGCAACCGTTGGGCCAAGATGGCGGCTGGGTTGCCTACTCGGTAACTGTCGCCTTGGCTTCCGGCTGACATGGGAACGGAACCATCCCAGGCAGGGGCTACGGGGGGCATGGGGGTGGCTGCAATGGCAACGGTAGGGGTTTCCCCTTTCAATGCCCAGGCCACCCCAGAACCCACCGAGACAGCCCCTAGGAGCATGGCCAAGGGCAGGTAGGGGTTGGTGACTCGGTACTCAACTTGGCCCCCGTTGGCAAAGGTTTCTAGGTCGGCTGGGGTCAGGTTGGATGCAGGGCGTTGAACCCCACAAAACAGCCCTAGGGCAGCGCTACCGATGGCGGTATAGAGCAGTGGGTTACTCTCTAACTTCATGGGCTTGCACCTCCTGGGAGAGGGAATGTTGACGGTCGTGATACTGGGCAATGTTTTCGATGGCGACTACCGCAAGGTTGATCGGCGGGTCTTGGGGTAGTGCAGCCATGGCACGGGCGTGTTCTACGGCGTTAACCCGGAATAGGGCAGCGTTGGCCTTACCCCAGTCCCGTTCAACCTTGGCTAGGTCTAACTGGGCTTGGGCGTCCCGTTGGAACCGATTGAGCGGGCAGATCAACTGCTGTTTGTAGCAGGGGTCGGTTTCAAGTTGTACGGCCCGCTCTGCCTCCTGACGGTAGCGGTAAGCCTCGTTTTCTAGGACAGAACGGGCAACGTCATCCAGCACCAGGCGTGAATCTTGGTAGTTCCCGCTGAGTCTGTCCTGGGCTGCGGCGATGACGTTCTCATAGTTCGGGGCGGGGTTCTGGCTTTGGTAAACCCCGGTATTGCCAACCCTGCCATTTTGGGCGAGGGCAAAGGCCACCCCGGTTAGGGCAGCAACGGAGAGGCCACCCACCGCCCAGTAACGACGGTTTTGCCACCATGGCAGCGGGACAAGGTGGATGTTCTGGATCGGCCCTTCCGGGGCTGGGGTAAAGGCTTCCTTGCGGTAATCGAGGGGAACAGGCGGGGGAGTGTGCATGATGGTGCATCCTGGCTAGTTCAGATAGTTTTCGGTGATGTAGTGCCCTAACTCCCACAGTTCGGGGGATAACTGGCCCCCGTTGCAGGCCATATCTAGGGCAAGGGTTTCGGCGGTTTCGTAGGGAACACCACGGTCTAGGAAGGCTTGGAGGTAAGCGGTATAGAGGTCGTCAGCGGTGGGCATAGTTAGGCGTCCTCTGCGAACCCAGGGCAGGCACTCATATCGGCGTCTTCCCAGTTTTTGGGGGCGTTGCAGAAGGCGATAACCGCTGGATGGTTGGCCAGTTTGCAGAAGCCGTCTGGGCCATCGTCGGAAAAGTTCACACAATCAAGGCAGGTCATCGGGGAAATCCTCAAAACAACAGAACAGCGATCAATGCCCCCGCCAGGGCGAGGGCGGCGTAAACCCCTACGGCTGGGGGCTTGCGGCGGGTTGCTGGGGCTTTCCCAACACAGACATATCCCGCTGCATCTGGGCATCCATGGCGGCGTTATGCAGCGCCAACTGCTCAGAACGCAGCTTGTAAACCAGGCTGGCTTCTTTGACCTGCTCAACCTTGGCCTTCACCGCTGCGGCCTGTTGGGCCTTCCGTTGGGTGATGGCCTGTTGCTGGTGATAGTCGGCCTCGACAGCCTCTAGGAACCCGTCGCAGCTACTCAGGAAGCGGTCAACGTCTTCCGGCTCAAAGCTGGTCAGGGCCACATCACCCCGGTAATCAGCCAAGTTGATGGCAGCAGGGGCTTGGGGTAAGGCAAGCTGCCCCCGGTGGTTCCCCACCTCGATCACCGTGGGGACGATGGCGGTGGGTTCGGTGGGATTGTCCAGGAAGTACGCCTTGGCAGCGGTCAGGGCGTCAGGCGTTAGCCCCTTCGAAGTGTCGAAACCCTCAGCCTTGAGGAACTTATGCACACTGCCTTTGGAAAGCCCGTGAGTCTTGCAGAACGCGGATAGCGAGATGTTTTCAGTCATCGGTAAACCTCGTATGAACAAAATCCGTTCATCCATGAACGGCTGATAAAAACTAGGAGTCTAGGCATTGCCTACCCAGCAGCGGCCCTCTATGTCTCGTCTCTTGGGGCGTTCACTGTTGAACATGGTTATAACATAAATTAGATATAAATTGATATTAATAAGCTATACTCTGGCCATTAGAAAGTATCGTTTGTCTAGGAGGCACTGGAAATGCGTACTATTGAGGCGTACCCAATGAGCCAAAAAACTGTGTCAAAACGAGTGCTGGTGACACTGCCTGATACTGTCGCCGCTGATCTTGAAGCGTGGGCTGAGTATCAGGGGCGTCCTACTGCAAACCTGGCATCATTTCTGATCGAGTTGGGGCTGAGACAGGCCAAGTCCAACGGCGAATTTAAGACGCTAGAGGAAACCAAGTGAGCGCCACCCACGACAAGGCCCAACGCGCCACGGTGCAGATCGGCCCGTTGTCGGTCGATGGCTTTCAGATGCCCGACGGCAGCTACCGGATGAGCCAAACCCAGGCGGCTGAGTGCATTGGCAAACCCGAAATTAACGCCCGACGGTTTTTAGACTCCAGGGGCATCAAAGCCTTGCGGGGCGAGGGTTATACGCCCGACAGTGTGGCAATTGAATCGACCGATCAGAGTAGAGGCCAATCGAGGGTCAACGCGCTACCCCTGGATGTCATCAGCGCCTATTGGCTATGGGAAGCCTCTAAGGGCAATCAGCAAGCCATCGCGCTTTGCTATGCCCTTATGGCTGAAACTTTAGAACGACGCTTTGATGCGGCCTTTGGGGTTGAGCGTAGCGAGTCTGAACGCAATGCCATCTTGGCCCAACGATTGCAGCAAACCGAATCTGCCCTTGCGATCCTCGGTGAAACCTACGCCGAACCCGATCTGCTCAGGATGGAAAATGAACAACTGCGGCAGCAGCTCCGCGATGCGGGCTTGGAGCCTTGGTCACTCCCGCAAACTGAGGATCCAAGACCTGATGAATAGGGCAACTTCACCCTATCCGCACTCAGAAGTAGCGACAGTAGCGGTTAGTTTTGGTAAATTACATCAAGTCCCCACCCAAGGAGGTGATGTCTATTGAAAGCTAAGGTCGAAATTCCCCTTAACAGCAAAAGACGATAGGTCTTCCCGCCAAGAAAGTTTCTATCGTCTTCGCTCTTATGAACCGCATTTCCCATAACGGGTGATGCAGGGGATTTCTTTGCACCGCATTGCATTGCATTGCATTGCATTTCGATATTAGCCCACTCAGATCTCTGGTGCAAGACCCTGGACTGAGATTGGGCAACATCGTGATGCAATTTTTCCCCCATCCGTCCCAATCTTCCTCCCCTAAAATCCCCTGAAAGGCTTATCCAGCTTGGGATTCGGGCGTGATCTGTGATTGGCATAGATTTGCCCCAGAACCGGAAACCGGACGGACGCTGCACACCCTACACCCAGCGTTTACCCCATGACAACCTATGTTCACCCTGGAGTTCAACCAGGACTCAGGGCTTTAGGGGCTTTTCCCTCAAAGTCCCTTAAACAACTGATAGACGTGGCGTTCAGGCTCTATCGTCCAGAGAAGACCACCCATGAAGCCGTCGGAAGATGCGCTCCTCAGGGGGTGGCGCGATGAGTGGCTTCAAGTCTCTAGGGCGTTCCTGCCCCATCTGTGACGGGGCTAGGCGCGATTGTCGAGAAAACCTCAGCACGGGATTCATCCATTGCCGCGATGCCAGTGCGAACCCTGGAGGTCAATGGCGCTACATCAAAGACGATGCCCACGGGTTCGGGATGTGGGTCTGGGGCGAAGGCAACGACAATCGCGATGCTCGGCCCACCCCCGTAGCCACCGAACCTAGTGCTCCAGCGGTACTAGCTTGGCCTGTGGAGCACCGGGACAAAGCCTACCGAGCGATAGCGGGGAAGCTGGCCCTGGCCCATCGGCTCAACATTGGCAAGCGTCCCCACGTCACGGATCAGGAAATTGATGCCCTAATTAAGGCTGGGGTGCTGTTCACCTGGCCCGGTGGGCAGACGGTCTCCGGTGCGGGCGTTGGCCTTCCTGGGGTGAAGGATGATGGGCAGTTGGTGGGGCGCAACACCTGGGCCATCGGCATTCCTAACGTGGATGCTCAGATTGCTGGTGTACAACTGCGAAATCCCGATGGCGGCTATTTTTGGGCCTCGGCTCCCAACCAGGGCGGCGCAACTCCCCACGTTGACGGAGAATTGCCGCTAGGGCTTTATGGAGTGCCCGAATGCGGGGTGCTGGAAGTGGCCGAGGGCTACCTTAAACCTGCCCTGGCTCAAGCTCGCTATGGGGGCGGCTGGCTAGGGATGGCCGGGGGGCAATGGGCCAAGGCACCCAAACAACTGCAAGCCATCGTCAATGCTCACGGCATTACCCAGGTGGTGCTGAATGCCGACGGTGGGGCCATCCAGAATAACCAAGTGATGACGGCCTACCGGGCGCTGGCTGACCTGCTGGAGGACTGGGGTATCCCATTGCGGGTGCGCTGGTGGGGGCAAACCACTAAGGCCGATGGCGATGTGGATGAAATTGCCCCGGAGGTTTTCCACAAGGCCGAGCTACTGAGATGGGCAGAACTGGAGGCGATGGCCCCCGCTGACAGCCATCCCCAATCATGGGCCGCTCGGATTGGGGCACGTCTTCGCCGCAAATTCACCCCCCAGGCCAGCGCCAAAGCCCTTAAGACGACCTTAGGAGACACGCCCTACGATGGCCACGAATACGAACCAGGCCAACGCCTAGCCACCTGGAAAGATGCCGTTGCGAGGGGCTTTAAGGTCATCCTTGACCAATCGGGCACCGGGTCAGGCAAATCCCACGATACGGGGCGGGCCACCCCTGAGGAGTTTGGGGCCAAAAAACTGCTCTATCTCAGCGCAGGCCACTACGCCCCCACGGCTCCCACCCTGGGCGAATGGGCCGATGTCCATGGTCGCCATGCTGGCCTCACTTACGACACCCAGGCCGATGGCTCTACTCGCACCAGGCGAGCCAAGTGGGGAGAGGAGCGAGTTGTTCCCGCCAACTGCGGGCGCACCGACTTGATTAACGTCCTGCGGGCGAAGCATGTGGCGGGGGCCGACCAGGCCAATCTGGTGTGTAATACCTGCCCCCTTCAGGATGTGTGCCGCCATGGTGAGGGCAAGGGCTATGGCTATCTGCACCAACGCAAAGTAGGTCTCGCCGCCCCCCGGCTGCGGCTGCACCCCGACAGCGCCCCAGGCGAAGACTTCGACTACGCCGACAGCCTCCTGATCTGGGATGAGCCAGGTGAATCCTTCAGCACCGAAACCCAAATCACCGTCACCAGGGCCGATATTGATGCCACGCTGGCCCGACTGGCTATGGCGAGTGCTGACCTACTCAACCCCCTGACGCCGCTGCTGACAGCGTTGCGGCTGCTATTTGAGGCCAAACAGGGGAAGTATGGCCTCGGCCATCAAATCATCCTAGAACGGCTTCCTGGCATCCCCGATATCGACATTGCGGCTCTGCAAGGTATCCTGGCCCCGGCCCTAGCGGACGTACTCGATCCAGAGATTGAACCCGGCCTGCGGATATCCGACCTGCAAGGGCGCTCTACCAAAATTGAGAGCCACAGCAGCTACCACGGGGCGCGGGAAGCGAAGGTTAACCTCCGGGCACACTTTGGCGATACGGCAGCGGCCAAAGCGGCGGCAGAAGCCCTGCCAAAGCAATGGTTGGTCGATTTCCTGCTGGCTCTACAAGGCCAAGGACGACTCAATCTGTCCTACGAATCCCTGACCATCACCCAAACCGAACAGCGGCACCGGAGCCTTGTCCAGGCGGCGAAGGCGACGATCTTCCTCGATGCCACTCTCTCCCGTGAGGATCTGGCCCTGGCGTTGGGGGTCGCTCCTGACGACATCTACTGTATCCGGGAAGCCAAGGCAGGGGCCAGCTCTGAGCAAAGAAATCCACTAGGGGCCAACGTTCGGGCCTTCCAAGTCTCCGACCTAGGCAGGCTGGGGATGCAGCGGGGCGATGACCAGGCGCGACGGGTGGCTGCTCTCGTGGACCACCTGCGACAGACCGACCCCAGCACCAAGGTCATCGACTTCAAGAAGTTTGAGAGTGACGGAGCCTGGTGGCGCGATTCGAGAGGTTCTAATGCCTTTCAAACCATCCGCACCCTGGTACTCGTCGGGACGCCCTGCCAAAACCTTGCGGCGCTCCAGGCTCGATGGTTCACCCTGACGGGGCAGCAACCAGAGGCCAGCCCAGCCGAGTTTGAGGCATGGGTGAATCGGCGCATTCAGGCGGATATCCTCCAAGGCATCGGGCGGCTGCGGGCCAACCGTCGTCCCGGTGAGGCTCTCACCGTTTACCTGCTCACCAACTTCGATCTGTGCTTGCCCAACATCACCGAGGTCAGCGCCAAGGACATCACCCTCAAGGCCGCCTCCAAACTGGAGAAAACCGAGATGGCAATCCGGGCCGCCGTGGTGCACCTCCAACAAACCGGGGCAAAGGTGACGCAGGCTGCCATTGCCAAACTCGCCAACGTCAGTCAGGGCTACATTTCCAGGTGCTTTGGGGAATTATTACAAACGCTACTAGGGGACTCTAATAGCAAAAGTAATATTTCTGACGGGGCTGATCCACCCCCAGAGGTGCCTCCCCTGATTTGGGCATCCATCGACCTGGCGGATAGCCCTCAAAGGCTGGTAGATGGCATCGCAGATCTTCTAAACGGCCTGGTTGACCCCCATCATCTGCTGGCTATTCTGCTATCTGGCCCACCCTCTCAGAACATATCGGCATGAAGTCTTTCGGAATGCCTCGCCTTTGCCCAAACAGTGTCTGGTTTGCCAGATAACCAGATAACCAGAATTAAGCATGTATGAGTATCGAGCACTACATACCTCCTTGCGTAAGTGGGTTTTACTCAGGAAAACGTTAGTCAACACTGGGAGTCGCCTAGGGGCGTTTCATCTGCTACGAGAGGTAAGTTTTCCTGCGTTGTTGATGGCTCCCAGTCCACGGTGGTTTCCTGATGAGGATGTGAACGATGATTGATTTTCGTAGGAGGCGCTGGGTCAAGACCTGGCCCGCTCTGTTTACTGCGACGGTGATGCTATGCCTAGCCGCTAGCTTTTTACCCATGGGCATGACCCCGGCCAGTGAGGCGGTGCCGCCTGTAGAGCGTTCTAATCCGACCGCCTGTGGAGCGCGTACCACGGCTCCCCGCCATTACCAGGTCGCTGCCAGTCCAGATACCGTTCATTGGGGCTTCTACAGCAAGAACTTGGCCCCGGTGATCGCCGTCAACTCCAAAGACTTTGTCACCCTGGAAACCATCACCCACCATGCCGGGGATGATTATGACCGTCTCATTGCAGGCGATCACGCCATTGAGGCTATCTATAGCTGGACAGCGGATGGAAAAGCCGTCGAGCGTGGCCCTGGTGTCCATATTTTGACGGGGCCAGTTTATGTCTGCGGTGCGGAGCCTGGGGACTTGTTGGAGGTGCGGGTCGTTGATCTGAAACTGCGCCCTAGCGGCATGGATGCCACCAAAACCTACGGATCCAATGCAGCGGCCTGGTGGGGATTTCAGTACGACAACCTGAAGGATGATCCCAAGCCCCGTGAGGTGATCACCCTCTACGAGATGGATGCCACGGGCCACGATAACTACGCAAAGGCGGTCTATCGCTACCAATGGACACCCCAAACCACCCCTGATGGCGTAGTTCACGACACCATTGATACCGCTGGCATCATCGTGGATCACAACACGGTGACGAAAATCACCGACACGCTCAAGGGTGTGAAAGTGCCCCTGCGCCTTCACCTGGGCTCCATGGGAGTCGCTCCTAGCGAAGCCGATATCGTAGACTCCATCCCACCCAGTTACTTTGGGGGCAATATCGACAACCGCAATATTGGGATTGGCACCGCCATGTACTACCCCGTGGCTGTTCCCGGTGCGTTGTTCTCCGGTGGTGACGCCCACGCCTCTCAGGGGGATGGAGAACTGGACGGCACAGCGATTGAAACCTCGATTACTGGGGTCTTTCAGTTTATTTTGCATAAGCAAGCGGATCTGGATGGCACTATTCTTGAAGGCGTGAACTACCCGCTGCTCGAAACCCCAGACTCCTGGATCGTCCACGGGTTCACCTATCCCAACTATCTGGAAGCCCTTGGCGAAGAGGCCCAAACCAAAATCTACGAGCTTTCCTCCCTTGACCCAGCCCTCAAGAATAGCTCCGCCAACCTGCGAGATTTCTTGATGAATGGGATGGGCCTCAGCGAAGATGAAGCCTTTTCTCTGATGACCGTTGGGGCAGACTTTGCCATTACCCAGGTGGTGGATGGCAACTGGGGCGTTCATGGAATTGTTCCTAAGGCAATCTTTGACCCAGCCACGGTGAAGCCCAAACCGACGGTACGTTAATCGCCCATAGCTTTCACGATCCCGTCTTCTGTTTTTCCGATCTGCCCAGATCCTTGGAACAGAAGGCGGTTTTTTATGGGACGGTGGCCAAGGATTGACCCGCCCTCTAGCTATACCCATTTGGGACACGACAGGCTAGAATCTGGCCATCTGGCATACCAGATAGCTGTAAAACCAAAAAAACAGATACCCAGAAAACCAGATACCCAGAAAACTAGATGAAAATCATCACCGTCACAGGCTACAAGGGGGGCTGCGGCAAATCCGTCACCGCGATCCATGTGGCCACCTACCTCAGTGGTCGGGGGGATGTGGTGCTCGTGGACGGCGACCCCAACCGTACCGCGATTGCCTGGGGTGATCGCGGCCACCTCCCTTTCTTGGTCGCCGATGAGCGCAAGGCCATGAAGGTTGTCCAGGGGCGGGACTACATTGTGATCGACACCCCCGCTCGGCCCGACTCCTCCGACCTAAAGGAACTGGCCGATGGGGCCGACCTGCTGATCCTGCCCACCGTGCCCGATGTGGTGTCCCTAGAACCGATGCTCCAGACCGCCAACGACCTGGGCGGGGCCACCTACCGGGCACTGCTGACCATCGTTCCCCCCAAACCCAGCCGGGAGGGTGAAACCATGCGAACGGAACTCAGCGACAACGGCATCCCCGTTTTCAAAACCATGATTCGCCGTGCAGCGGGCTTTCAAAAAGCGGCCCTCGCCGGGGTGCCCATATCCGCCCTCTCCGGACGGGATCGGCTGGGCTGGCTCGACTACGAATCCCTAGGCAAAGAAATTTTGGAGGTACTGAACCATGGGTGAACCCAAAGGCAGCAAGTACGGGGCGCTGATCAAACAGGCTAAACAAGCCCCACCAGATGACCAGCCCACCATAGAACCAGAAAACCAGATATCTGGTCAACCAGACCACCAGACCACCAGACCACCAGCGCCGGACGAGAAACAGGTCAACCTGTGCGTCAAGGTGCCAGAGTCCCTACGGCGACACTGGGCCATTCAAGCCAAAATCCAGGGTGTCACCATGACCGCCGTGATGGTTGAAGCCCTGACTGAGCGATTCGGCAAACCAGATGACCAGATGACCAGATGACCAGATGACCAGTTTGATAAACCCTGATTGCCCCGCCAAGGTTGAGAAACACGGTGGGGGGATTGGCAACCAATTAAGTGGAGAAACGTTTACAAACGTTAAGTTAACAACAGTCTTAACTCTAAAAAGACGCAATAGCGGTTAGTTTCACTAAGATGAATATATCTCTTCAATTAAATATATCTTTAGCAATCGGAATTGATTTCATAAAGGTGTCGTATTTACTTGAAAATCCTATATCCCTAAACCACAATAAAAATTCTGCTGGAGCAAAGACCGGTCAAAAAAAAGTGAGCCTTGCGGCCCACTAGCCTATACTGTGATGTCTCTGATACCGAATCTTGGCCACCGACGCTCCAGCAGCTTACAACACAAGCCGCCACCACATGATTTCCTCGCCCCAGGATCAGATATAAAAATTGTAGCTAGATCGAATAGGCAAATGACGAGTGACTAACGTCATGACGGCATTTTTGCAATATTTCTTAAGAAGATAAAAAATGTATCTTCTTACACAAAATATGTCATTAAAAAGCCTGTGGTCGGTCACAGGCTTTTTGTTATAGGAGCTTAATTGTGCGGCGGTGATCTTGGCATAGCGTCTTTCTCCATCAGAGAACCTAGGTCAGTTAGTCAATCCTCGGCGGTGATCTTGGCATCTTAGGAGTCCTACTAGGCACAACGTTCAACCAACTGATAGCTTCCGACACGCTTAATCACAAAGACAGTTTCGCCCTCACATACTCTTTGACCATTAATCTCCTTTGCCTTCCAAGAAGAAGCCTGATACCTAATTCGTCCTCCCCTTTCAGGATGAATTTCCTTTTCGACAGTCCCCCATTCGCTACAATTACCAAAATCAATCTCAGAACCCTTATTTTTACCCCTTATTATTTGCAACATTGGAGCCACCCATTCATCGCTGCTCTACAAGTTAATGATCCTATTACCTAAAATGTGACAGGTTCTCAGATGTCACTTTTAGAAGGGGTTTTGCATAAATAAATGAAGCCGATTGAGATAGCTCAAACTACCCCAATCGGCGGCAACAACAATCTACTTGGTGAACCTTATGCACAAACTGCTTTACAGCTTCCTTTCCAGCATTGAGAAAGTCAGCCAAAACGATAACGAGGATGTGGCTCTAGCAGCGATCTACTCGATGTTCCTGAGCTTCGCACTGACGCTGTTAGTCGTCCTCATCATCGCCCTCTAGGGGCCTTGGCTAAACCAGCAGAAAGGCTGTAATCATCGCAGTCTTTCTGCTCCGATTCATGGATAAAGAGTAAGATGCTAGCTTACGCATGCCCTAATATCTCCTATGTAGGGACTTGATCTGGATTCTGTTTCTTGAGACGGACTTTTCCCCTGTGGGTCAAATACAGTTTCATTTTGTCGGACAAACTAGATGCATCCTCCAATTCGATTGCTTTCCTGATATTCAGAAACTCTTGGTTTAGAACTTCACTGGCTGCACGGTAAGACTTTAAGCATGATTTATTTAAGTAACCTTGGCAGCTACTTAGAATAGAATCTGCTACTAACAACCAAAAGCTTAATGAATTATCAAGAAGAGCCTGATCCAAAATCTCTTGCAATCTGTCATCTTCCTCCTCAGTGCGATTACTTTTCTGAATTAAGCCACAGTACTCAGACAGTCTCTTACTAGTCTCTGGTTCACCTATAGAATCCAAGCAGGAACTAAATTCTGTTTCCTCCAACTCTTCACTCGCGTCATCCTTGCACTGCCTATAGTTCCCATTCAGCTTAGGCATCACAGCTCCTTGAATGCTCAAGACATCACAGTATAGAGAGGACATAACCAGGACATCTCCTTAACGACCTCCATGCTATTAATGGCTGAGACACCGATTTTGTGACATTGCATATCAAAATCCATAGTCTAGCAAAAATAAAACGCATGTACTATCATCCTTAGGGAGTACTCTTAACTCGCTAGATGGAGATAGGTGGTGCAAATACTCATTTCAGGCAGTTTAAGCGTCTCTGCAAGTGCTCATGCCCTTAAATAAACCGCCCTAGAGCCTGGATGTCACAAATCCTCTGGGTCACGCATTAATTGCTGTGGGGGGGGCACTACCCCCTAAAAGTCACTAGAACTCAGGAGGTCAATTGAAATGCAACTCACTACTAATGTCCCTGGGGAGGTAACCGACGATGACCCCACCCAATTCCAGCGCTAGCGGAGACTGTGGCAGCGAATTTGACCGCCTGAACGAGTTTTACTCAGACTTGCTCCAGCCCAAGAGTGCCATAGCTAAGCCCATCTTTGGCTTTATTCGCAGCAAGCTCATTCAGTACAACCTAAGATCCTGGTGCGATGAGGTTGCCGTCTTACTCTGGGTCTACCTACGCTCTGTTGAACATATTGCCGGAGGGGGTAAGATAACCAACCACGCGGCTTGGGTCAAGTCCGTCGCCTTCAATATCATTCGGGAAACATCCAGGCAACATAAACGGCACCAGCCATTCGATGAGCCTCTGATTGAAAGCCTCAGCTACCGCCACACCCTTGATTCTGACGACATAGATCTAACCGACGACATGATCAAGGTTCGAGATGCTTTTAAGGCACTCTCTCCTAAGGAGCAGTTGCTGATTTACCAGAAAGTCGTTATGAATGATTCCTGGACTACCATCCAGGATTTTTTGAGGCAGGCAGGCCATGGTGACCACAGCTTAGCTGCCCTTCGCAAACAGAAGGAGCGTGCCATGGCCAAGCTAAGGAAGATTTACGACTCGCTCTGTGAGGCATAGTTTTCATTACCCCCAACCAGTCCAGTCCATAGCGATCACGCCTTCGTGGTCGCTTTCGCTTTTTTAAGACCACGGTAGGGGGTTAGACCACAGGCGGTTGCTTCAGGTTGAACTGGGGTTGATAGAAGTCAAAGGCTGCATTCTCGGCGCGGTTTAAGAGCCAATCCGGTAGTTCAACCCAGGAAATGTAGAGATTGGTGCCATACGCCTCCAGCAATTGAGCCAGCTTATGGTGTCCTCCATTCCACCGCTGGTAGATGTTCTGGGACTGACCAACATAGACAACGGTGCCGTCCTGGGTGCAAACCAGGTAAAGGCCACCCTTTTGCGGCAATGCCGTCAATTGGTCAATCGGGACGATGGCTACAACTCCTCGATGTGAATATCAGCGATTTGGGCTTCAAGCTGGATCCGCTGCCAGTCCATCTCTAGCTCAGCTTCAGACAGCCCCGCCATAGAACCCACCTTAAACAGCGACTCCTTCAGCATCTGCTCCGACTGTTCCAGGTCAGCCAGACTAATAT
This sequence comes from Phormidium sp. FACHB-1136, assembly GCF_014697375.1. GTDB lineage: Bacteria > Cyanobacteriota > Cyanobacteriia > Phormidesmidales > Phormidesmidaceae > Nodosilinea. The sequence continues at coordinate 1,473 of NZ_JACJRS010000106.1, read as the reverse complement.
CCGGGGTCTGTTTTAAGGTACGGATCTGCTCCAGGATGCTGAGCCAGTGGTCTTTGTAGCGCAAGTCCCGACCTTTTGTGAGATCAGGGTGCGCTTTCTTCAATTCCTGGGTGCTGTCTATTCCTGTCAGCTTATAGACGGTTTGCTTCACCTCAGCCATCTTCATTTTTGCCTCCTGACAACTTGGTGTAACGAATAGCGTCCTTCCTCTTCAAAAGCTTGAGAATTTCGGATTCTTTCCAGTTCAGAAGATTAGCGCCCAGCGTCACGGACTCTCTAGTCGAACGTGTTTTGTATAGTTGGGCCACCTTGGCGCGAACCTCCTCCGACACCTCTTCCTGCTCCAGCAGGTTAATCACCAGCACTTTCTGAACACGGTAAATATCATTCCAGGTTTGTAGGGAGCGCTGGCTACTCTCTAGATGGCTGATTTCCTTGATCTTCTCCGACCAGGAATCGAGCATTTGGGTCAGGGCTGACGCGGTGCCCACACCAAACCGCTGAAATAGTCCTTTGATGAACTGCCCTTTCTTCTGGCTGTCCTGGATGACCTTAACGTGCTCGTTGCGGTACTCCTCAAGGATGTGCTCTGCCGCTGCAATCGCGATCTGCTTCTCCTGCCGCCCCGTGATGTTGCCCTGTTGTTCGGCCCGCAGGTCATCTAACACCTGGTCATAGTTCGTCATCCGATGACGGTAATGGTTGAAGAGCTGCCGCCCATTAGCCAGGTCATAGGGGATTTGGGATCCATCGCTATCTTGAATGCTATAGAGCTTTTCAGGATGGGTTACTTCTACGCGATCTCGGAGCTTAGCCTTGTACTCAGAGTTTTCAGTGCTCAAGGTTTCATCCTCAAATCAAGGCGTTTTTAATTCTTTCCTCACTTTACTAAAGAAACCTAGGTGGTTTTGGGTATCCTGAGGAAATCAACGTAACCTTTGACACCATGCCTACCCTAATGCCCCTTCTTTAAACGCCGCCTTAGGCTTGATAATGGCATTCCAGCCAACAAGAACTTTATGGGATTTTCCTGGTGTAGTGGGCATCCTGGGTGTACGTAATTAATGATCCAGGCCACTGTGGATGAGCAATACTGCCCTCTCGCCTAACTTTGTTTTTCTGAAACGTCATGAGCCTCAGCTGGTCAGACTTGGGACTTTGGCTGAGCGCTACTTCAAGGAAGATCCCTGCACCTGCTTGATTAAGCTGCGACAGTTCGGGGAACTGCTGGCCCAGCTAACGGCGGCAAATGCGGGACTTTATAGAGATGAGCCTGACTGCCTGACAGAAGTGGGTGAAAGGCTTGAAACCTCGTGCTGCGAGGGGGAAAAGGTGAGGTGACATGAGACGCTGGAATTGCATATCTCAGGGTCTTTGCCATGCCAGCCACCACCTGTCTCTATGATCAAGTGCTGTCCTTGCTGCGTCAATATAGCCATCGTCGGGATCTGCGACACCTCAAGGCCTTGGCGT
>NZ_JACJRS010000105.1 GCF_014697375.1 Phormidium sp. FACHB-1136 | reverse complement strand
CACAAATTGACGGCCACAGTCCCGGCACTTGTAATTTTGCTTCCCGCGATGGCTGGTGCCGTTCTTGGAGATATCGTGAGACCCACAGGTCGGACAGGTCATCTCGATGGCCATGCGTTTGTCTCCCTGATTATCGTGGTGGCGTAGCCTGATTTTCCTCTGTCCCGTGCATTAATGCACTACCGCCAAAAGTTGGGGTTGTAGATGACGTAGTACAACACCCCTAGTTTGGCGTAGATCGTCATCTTGGGGCCATACTCGCCACCGGGGGTTTGGGACACCATTTCCAGGGCCAAAATTGGCGGCACCCCGTTTTCTTCCCAGGTCACATAGCTGTTGCGCGACCGTCCGCCCTTGCGCCGTTCGACTCCCAGACTCAGGAATCCATCGGGGACGATAGGCACACGGTAATCTTCGCCTGTGGTGTGGTAGACGCCCATATCCACGGCAAAAAACCAGTCCTGACGGTCTTTCCAGAGGTATTCCAGCACAAACAGCAGCAGGTTAGGCAGCCAATTCTGGTCTTCGTTGTCCACCGGGGTTTCGTCGGAGCAGGGGAGTTCGTCGCTGGTGGGCAGTTGGCTAATATCAAGATCGAGCATCGCGGCCCTCCACCATGCAGGGTAGCTTCATTATGGATCATGCCCGTCGGAGGCAACCACGGCTTACAGGGTATCGGGGTCTATGCCTAGCTCCCTAAGCTTTTCAGCTAGACGCTCGGCCCGTTCTGCCGGGGTAGGGTAGCGTTGGCCTTGTTGATTAAACCAGCCGAGGGCTTCTCGGTTGATGGGGTCGGTGGGTAACGTGCAGCGACCCAGACCTAGGCCAATTTCCGGCATCCAGAAGGGTTCACCGCTCTGTAAGTGGTAGTCCTTGCCAACCAGTTTGTAGACCTCGAAGGGCAGGTGTTTGTCTCGTCGCCAAAAGTTGGGGTTGTAGATGACGTAGTACAGCACCCCTAGTTTGGCGTAGATCGTCATCTTGGGGCCATACTCGCCACCGGGGGTTTGGGACACCATTTCCAAGGCCAAAATCGGCGGAATCCCGTTTTCTTCCCAGGTCACATAGCTGTTGCGCGACCGTCCGCCCTTGCGCCGCTCCACGCCCAGACTAAGAAATCCATCGGGGACGATAGGCACGCGGTAATCGTCGCCTGTGGTGTGGTAGACACCCATATCCACGGCAAAAAACCAGTCCTGGCGGTCTTTCCAGAGGTATTCCAGCACAAACAGCAGCAGGTTAGGCAGCCAATTCTGGTCTTCGTTGTCCACCGGGGTTTCGTCGGAGCAGGGGAGTTCGTCGCTGGTGGGCAGTTGGGTGATATCAAGGTCGAGCATAGCGGCCCTCCACCACACGGGATAGGTTTCGCAGATCGCAAAGTCCCCGTAGCCCACCCTGACGGGAAGCAAGCTACACCCCCAACCCCTCTCCCTCCTGGGAGAGGGGAGCCGGAATTGCTTCAAAGTCCCTCTCCCACATTGGGAGAGGGATTTAGGGTGAGGGCTGGATCATAGCCAAAGAGCGTGTTTGTGATCTACTAAGCTTCATTATAAATAGTGTCACCGTTAGCGCCCTGATACTGACCCAAGCCTGCAACCTATCGCCCTAGAGAATGCGGGTGAGGGCAACTGTCCGGGGTATGATTTTTCTGATTAAAACCCTTGCCCTAGGGTGTGATGGGGTGATGTCATCGGAAAAGGTTGCCATGAAACAGGCCCATGTGATCGGCTTAGGAAAATCCGGCATTGCCGCTGCCCGGTTGCTGCGAAAACAGGGCTGGGAGGTGGTGCTGAGTGATCGCAATGCCACTCCCCTGGCAGCGGATCCACAGGCCGCACTGCAAGCCGCTGGCGTCACGGTGAAGCTGGGCCATAGTTTTGCGGTGACACCGGAGGATCGGCCCGACCGAGTCGTGGTTAGTCCTGGGGTGCCCTGGGATCTGCCCGCCCTGGTGGAAGCCCGCGCCGCCGGACTGGAGGTGATGGGCGAAATGGAACTAGCCTGGTTGACCCTGCAAGATAAGCCCTGGGTGGGCATCACAGGCACCAACGGTAAAACAACGACAACGGCCCTCACCGCCGCCATTTTTCAGGCCGCTGGGTTGAACGCCCCCGCCTGCGGCAACATTGGCCACGCCGCCTGCGAACTGGGCCTGCAAACTCCCGCACCAGACTGGGTGATCGCCGAACTCAGCAGCTACCAAATCGAAGCCTCGGCCACCCTTACCCCCCGTATTGGCCTGTGGACAACCCTCACCCCCGACCACCTGCAACGCCACAAAACCCTGGATAACTACGCCCGCATCAAAGCCTCCCTGCTGCAACGGTCGGAGTTTGCCATCTTCAACGGCGACGACCCCTACCTGCGTCAACATATCCCCGCCGAATTTCCCCAGGCCCACTGGACGAGCGTGGGAGGCAAAACCGCCCTCGGCCCCCTGGTGCCGACGACGTATATCGAAGACGGCTGGGTGATGTTTAAGGGCCAGCCCATCGTCGCCGCCGATGCCCTGAAAATGGTGGGCGACCACAACCTGCAAAACCTGCTGATGGCCGTTGCCGCCGCCTGTTTAGCCAATATCGACCCCGCCGCCATCGCCGCCGGAGTAGCCAATTTCCCCGGTGTGCCCCACCGCCTAGAGCACATCTGCACCTGGCAGGGGATTGACTTCATTAACGACTCTAAGGCCACCAACTACGATGCTGCCGAAGTGGGCCTGCGTTCTGTGGCCAGCCCCACCGTGCTGATTGCCGGGGGCGAAGCCAAGGAAGGCGACGATGGCCCCTGGCTCCAGCGCATCCAGGAACGAGCTGCCACGGTGCTGCTGATTGGCGATGCCGCCCCCCAGTTTGCCCGCCGCCTAGAAGAAGTGGGCTACCGGAACTACGAAATTGTGGAAACCATGGATCGCGCCCTGCACCGCAGTCAGGAAGTCGCGCCCAGCCTGGGGGCCAAGGTCGTTTTGCTCTCCCCGGCCTGCGCCAGTTTTGACCAATACCCCAACTTCGAGGCCCGTGGCGACCACTTCCGGCAACTGTGCCAAGACCTGTGTTGAATCCCTTGGCCCTTGTACGGGCGCACAGCAGTGCGCCCCTATCCCTGTCCTGATTACGATTGCACCCAATGACCACGCTTCCTGACCTGACTAACGACACCCTCTGGGCGATTTTGAACAACGAACTGGACGACGACACCGTGAACCGTCTGGTGTGGCACTACCTGGGTTATCGGCAAACGGAGGAGGGCTGGGATACCGCAGCGGTAGATCCGGCCTGGGTGGAGAAGTATCCAGAGCCGCCGAACTTCATCGAAAGCCGTCCCGCCACCGTGCAGCTCACCCGATCCATTCCCGCCGAGTACAAGCAACTGCTGAAGGAAGAACTGGGCTTCAAGGGCTACACCATCGATCAACTGGTACCCCGCCTCACCCGCCGCGCCACCATGACCAACTGGTTGCTGGCCTATCGTGCCCAGCAGAACGCCGACTGACCCCAAGATCACCGCCCCCCGATCAACGATGACCCCATTGGGTTAAGCCTGCCGTCAGATGAATCACCACGGGCTGTAAGCCGCCCTCCGCCTCGTTGTTGTCAGGATTGACCTGAGGGCGAGTGAGGACGGTAAAGTGCCTAATCCGTCACTCCCAATTCCACCAACACTCGTTTTGGAATGGGGCTTTGGGCATCGGCATGAACACGTTGGCGGCGGGCCTGGAGCAGCATTTTCCACGCATGGGGAGAGATGAGGCCCGGTGCGGCGAGGGCCAAGGCTGTGCCAATTCGCCGCTGTTTGAGGGCAACCAGACCCCAGTGCAGATGCAGGTATCGTTCAATGGCGGATCGGGGGGGCAGGTGGTCGCGGTAGTCTGGGCTGACGCGGTTATAGATGCGGGATTTAATCAAAATATTGGTGGCCAAGCGCTGCTGAAGCTGGATTTTTTGGTCGTAGCCCCCTGTCCAAACGGTGCGGTAGGCCAAGCACTCGTTTATAAAGAGCGCATCGCCATGCTCCGCCACCCGAATCCAGGAGTCAATATCGTCGCAACTGGTCATGGTTTCGTCCCAGCCACCCGACTGGGCCAGGGCATCCCGCCGCACCGCCACCTGCACGGGGGTGCCAAAGGGCACTTGATCCAGCAGCATCCCGTAGTGAATAGCGGACTGGGGAACATAGAACACACGACCTGGACCGGGGGCAAGGGTACGGCTGAGTTCACGGCCCTCTTGGTTCACCTGGGCCGCCCGACAGGAACAAATCACCGCCTGGGGATGTTGGTCAATGGCCTCGGCCATGGTGGCGATGCAGTGGGGGGCGAGATAGTCGTCGTCGTCCAAGAGTTTGATCCAGTCCCCCGTAGCGACGGTGGTTCCAGCATTAACGGCCCCAGAGTGGTTGCGATTGGTGGGGTTGCGCACGTAGGCGACTTGCTGGCCCAGGCTTTCGGCGTAGGCTTGGGTGCCATCGGTGGAGGCATTATCGGCAATCACCACTTGGCAGGGATAGGTTTGGGCTAGGGCTGAGGCCACCGCCCGTTTCACCAAATCCAGGCGGTTGAAGGTGGTGATCACAATGCTGAAGGTGGTCATAGTGGGGTGACCTAAACGAGTTGGCCATGGCGTGATCCACCCTAGAAATGTGCCGCCTTGGCACCCGAGAATAGATAGATAGAGCCCAAGCTAACAATGCAGATCAGGATAGCACGCCCATAAGGAACGGAGATAGCCGTTAGGGTGGCGAAAAAGGGTTCATGATCCCCCATGGATGGCCAGCCCTAGGACGCTGAATCGGCTTGATTCGGTGCTTCTATGGCCAAGGTGGCAAGGGAATAGGTGAGCTTATCGGCAATACCCTCTACCCAAGCTTCGTCCTGTTTGGTATAGCTGCGGGGGGCATTGGCGGCGAGGATCAAAGCGCCTTGGTCGCCCAAGGGCTGGCAGATCACCCCCTGGGTATTGGGGGGCAGGTAGGTAAATTCCACCCGACCGGGGTAAATCTTCAGGTTTACCAGGTAAATGGCCTTTCCCGTTTCCAGGACACGCTTCAGGATGGGGCCGGGGTCTACCGTCGCCGTTGGCCCCAGCACCCCCCGCCGTAGCAACACCCGGCCCTGGGAATACACCACCACCGAGCGGGTCACCGTATTGGTCAACAACAGATGGGAGGCCCAGGCTAGTTCGGTCTTGACAGCATCGGGTAGGGCCGGATCAAGATCAAAGCCCTCCTCTCCGTCGAGGACAACCGCCTCCGGAGGAATCGGCTGCACCCGTTGCCACAGCAATCCGGTCAAAACGAGCAGGGCGCTGAGGATGACCCCTACCACATCGGATCGGGCCTGGGATTCCGTCAGTCCTGGGGTCAGCAGCCGATTCAGCAGCAGCAACGTGCCACCCAAACTGCCAGCCACCAGGGGCAGGAGCCGTAGTACGCGGTTGGGGTCAGAGTTAGCCATGGGGTAAAGGGTCACAACCTACGCGAATGGGCTCAGCACCTTGGCACATCAGCTCGGCCCACACGCCGCCGCCGTTGTTAAGGGTCGATCAGGGGGAAGAGAGGGAGGACATCCCAACCTCTAGCCCTGGGCTGGAGCCCCGCCTAGGCGAATTTCGGAGCAGAAGGAGGCCATCTGTTCCGTGTCGCCCACCTTGAAGACGCTGGTGCGCATTCGCAGGTTGGGGTTGGCAAACCAGAGGCGTTCCTGCACGGTGCCGTCCGGGGTTTGGGTGGTGAGGGTCAGCACTGCATTGTCGAGGCCATATTCCCCTTGGATCACGGGTGCCTGGGGAGTGGATTGCAGCAAAATGCCCTTCCCTTCGGCGGTGGGCTGCAACATCACCATCACCGTGGTGCGTTGGGTGTTGCGGGTATCGCCATCCATGCGGCTGTCTTGATCGACCTTGAGGCCACAGGCAATATGGGCGGGGTCTTGGCCCTGGGCTGCGCACACCTGCACCAAGCTGGCATCGGTGGCGGGCAACACCTCCATCATGAGGTTAGACTGCCCCGCCTTGGAGGTTTGGCTGGCCAGATAGTGGGTGGTGCGCTGGGAAAACCATTTCCCGGCCAGGGTTTCAACAAAACTCACAATGTCCATGGGCGTTTAGTCAGGTTGCCAATCGAGTCACAGTCTTTCATTCTAAAGCGCCATGGCCAGGAATCATGCAGACGCAACTAGGGTCGTGATTTGTGCCTCATTTTTAGCCGTGATTTGTGTCTCATTTTTACAAAATACGCCACGCTCCCAGGCTAGGGCCAAACTGGATGAAGAATATCCTTCGTCTGTCACATTAGGAGGCGCGATCATGGTGCAAGCTCCCGTCCTTTCGGTTCCGCGCAATATTGACGACCTAGAACCCAACATCATCCAGTGGGTTCAAACTCAGCTTAAGGTGGGCGGCTATCTTGATGGCCCTGCGGACGGCGTCTGTGGCCCCAAAACCTTGGCGGCTCTGGCCAAGTTTAAGGCCGATCAAAATCTGGAATATCCCAGGGGCATTGGCCAAACCACTCTGAATTTGCTGGCTGAGCTAACGGCTCCGGGCACCTTGTCAGAACAGGCGGAGGGACTGAACCAAAGGCCTTTGGTCAATGCTGGGTCGAAATCTGGTGCATCAGCCACGCTGCCTACGGTGGGCTTGGTCTATGCCAACGAATGGATTTTACCCAATTCCTATCTCACCTGGGGCGAAATGACCAAGAACCTCACCCGTCGCCCCACCCAGGCCAGCGAGGTGAAGAATATCCAGGAAACCGCCAAGGTGTTTGGCCGCATTCGCACCAAGTTTGGTTCCTCCATCGGGGTTACCTCTGGGTTCCGGCCTGCCCACCTCGGTATCGGCGTACGCAATTCTCAGCACATCCCCGGTCGGGCGGCGGATATTTACCCCCTCAACGGCAACTTTGCCACCCTGCTGAATGTGCTGAAGGATGAGCCCGCCGTTAAGGGGATTGGCTTGGGTCAAGCCAAGGGCTTTCTGCACATGGATATTCGTCCGGCCTCGCGGGTGATTTTTCGGTACTAAACTCCGTTCAGCGCCAGATGTATCCTAGAAAATCTTGAGGTGGTCGGGGCGACCGCTATAGTGAAGGGCATTGATTGGCCTTCACAGGGGTTTATCCATGCATTCTCAGTCCACTGCCCAACAGACCTCACCCCAAACACCCCTGGGGGCCAGGTTAGTGGAACTGGCACAGTTGTTCCTGAAGCTCGGAACCGTTGGCTTTGGTGGCCCCCAGGCTCACATCGCCATGATTCACGATGAAGCGGTGATCCGGCGGGGCTGGCTGAGCGAAGAGCAATTCTTAGAGGGGGTGGCCATTTGCGAAATGTTGCCGGGGCCAGCCTCCACCCAAACCGGAATTTATACAGGCTACGTGCGGGCGGGTTTTTTGGGGGCGTTGGTGGCGGGCACCAGCTTTATCTTCCCAGCCTTTGGCATCATGGTGCTGTTGTCCTGGGCCTACTTTCGATTTCAGGGCGTGCCCCAGATTGATCACCTGTTCCTGGGCATTTCCCCGGTGGTGATTGCAATCATTCTGGCCTTTAGCTGGAAGCTGAGCAAAAAATCTATCCAGGACAGAACCGGAGTGGCGATTGCCCTAGGGGCGTTTTTGTTGGCCTGGGGCTTGAACCTGAACGTGCTGCTGCTGTTTTTGCTGGCAGGAGTTGTCGGGCTGTTGGCCTACCGCCCTCCGGCCCCGCCCCCAGGATCGCCCTCCGCACCCTCGACGGGATCGCCCCATCCAGCTTGGCTCGTACCCCTGTGGCCCGTGGGTCAATCCCTGCCCCGTTTACTGGCCCAAGTTCCCCCTGAAGCCATGGCGGTATCGAGCTTTTGGGGCTTAGATCGGATTCAGACCTACGCTTGGGCTCTGGCGTCATTTTTTGTCAAAGTGGGGGCGTTTATCTTTGGCGGTGGGCTGGTGATTATTCCCCTGCTGGAAGCCTCGGTGGTAGATAGTTTTCAGTGGATGACCCGCAGCGAATTTTTAGATGGGGTGGCCCTCGGCGAACTGACCCCCGGCCCTGTGGTCATCACCGCCGCCTTCGTGGGTTACAAGGTGGCCGGATTCCTCGGTGCTCTGGTGGCTACTATCGCAATTTTCCTTCCTTCCTTTGGTTTCATTGGAATAGCCTCCCCCTTTCTGCTGCGGCTGCGCCAAAACCCCAGGGTGAAGTGCTTTTTACGGGGCGTTTTGCCAGCGGTGTTAGGGGCTATCCTCGCCGCCACCCTGCCCCTGGCCCAGGCCGCACTCATCCAAGACACCTGGCCGCTCACCCTCGTGGCCATTGCCCTAAGCCTAGGGGCGCTAATCGCCTTGGTGCGGTGGAAACGGCCCACCTGGCAACTGGTGCCCCTGGGTGCCCTAGTGGGTTTGGCCGTAGGGGCGGTGGCCTAGGCCGTCGGCAACCCAGGGCGGGCAGGGCGGGAATTCCCATGAAAAGCGTCAAACAACACCCTTTTTCGGCGAGATCGGCTCTTTAATATCCTGTGATGGCGGACGATGTTGTGCCTGTCCCTGTGAGGAGCCCTATGATCCAAGATTCCAATCCCATGTCCGAACCCTTGCCCCCTGAGGTGGCTGATCCCACGGCCTATAAACTGCGGCCACGGGATATTCTTCTGGGCGCACAAATGCTGTTTGTGGCCTTTGGTGCCCTGGTGCTGGTACCGATTTTGACCGGGCTTAACCCCAACGTGGCTCTCTTTACGGCGGGTCTGGGTACCCTGGTCTTTCAACTGGTAACAGGGGGCAAGGTGCCGATCTTTCTGGCCTCGTCCTTTGCCTTTATTGCCCCCATTCAGCTCGGTGTGGAGCAGTATGGCTTGGGCGAAACCCTCTCTGGGCTGGCGGCGGCGGGGGTGTTTTACCTAGCACTCAGCCTGCTGATCTTTTGGCGTGGCCCTGGTTTTCTCTCCCGGCTGCTGCCCCCCATCGTCACTGGCCCGGTGATTATGGTGATTGGCCTGTCCCTGGCTCCAGTGGCGGTAAACATGGCCTCCAATGGGAGCGAAACCTACAGTGGGGGGGCGGCCCTGGCCGTTGCAGGTGCGGCCCTCCTGGCCACCATGCTCACGGCCCTACTGGCGGGGGGCTGGCTGCGGCTAGTGCCGATTTTGGTGGGTATTGTCGTGGGCTATCTGGTGGCGATCCCCCTGGGAATGGTGAGCTTGGCCCCCGTGGCCGAGGCTCCCTGGTTTGCCATACCCAGTTTCACAGCTCCGGTGTTTCACCTGCCCTCCATTTTGTTTATCTTGCCCGTGGCCATCGCCCCCACCATCGAGCACTTTGGCGACATCCTCGCCATTAGCTCCGTGGCCCAAAAGGATTATCTCAGGGATCCTGGCGTCCATCGCACCCTGCTCGGCGACGGCCTTGCCACCACCCTGGCGGCGTTCTTTGGTGGCCCCCCCAACACCACCTACTCCGAAGTGACCGGGGCTGTCGCCCTCACCCGCACCTTTAACGCAGGCATCATGACCTGGGCGGCGATCATCGCTATCCTGCTGGCCTTTGTCGGTAAACTGGGTGCCCTGCTCCAGACTATCCCCGTTCCAGCCATGGGCGGTATCCTCATCATCCTCTTCGGCACCATTGTGGTAATCGGCATCAATAGCCTTGTCCAGGCGGGTCAGGATCTCACCCAACCCCGCAATCTCGTCATCGTCGCGATCATTCTCATTTTTGGCGTGGGTGGACTCTCCCTCAAAGCCGGAGCCTTTGCCCTAGAAGGCATTGGTCTATGTGGTCTTGCTGGCGTTTTGCTGAATCTGCTCCTGCCCCAACCCCGTGAAAATCAACCTCTGACAGCGAGAGAACTGGCAGAGGTAGACGTAGAATCCTAGGGGATCACTTGCGGTCAGCCCCAGGCTCGTAGCATCCGATCAACGGCCCAGCAGGTTGGGAATATCCCCACAGCCCCCCGGCACCGTGGCCCGAGTGAACGAACCACCCCAGGCGCAGCAATACCAGCGCTGTTCCTCCGACAGGCGTTCAACGTTGGTGAGATTGATGCCTTCCACTACGGCCCCGGTGTTGGCCCCGGTGGCATAGTCGGGAAGGCTCGTGCGGGTGCGGGGGGTAGCGGTTTTGGCATCGCCGTAGAAAAACAAAGTGCCCATCAGATCGGCCCCGGAGAGGTCGGCATCGCAGAGGATAGCGCGGGAAAAGTTGGTTTTCACCAGGTCGCACCGTTGCAGGTTGGCGCGAATCAGGTTGGCTTCACTGAGGTCGGCCCAGCGCAGGTCGGTGCCGTGGAGGTCGGCCATGGCCAGCATCGCCCCTAGGTCGATGACGCGGGTGCCCTGGGCGCGGTCTTCTTCGTAGCCGCCCCGACCGTCGAGGATGGCCCGTCCTAGGCGGTTGTCTCGCTTGAGGGGCGTCAGCAGCCGAGAGCGGGAGAGGAAGCGAATCACCTTGGCTTTGCCCCCGGCATCCACGCTGCTGAGAATGGCGGCGGTGCGGGCCTCGGCAATGATACGCTCCTGGGGCCAGTCCTCTAGCAAGCCTTCCTCGTCCAGCACCAGATCAGAAATGCCCTGGAAGTAGGCGTCGATGGTTTGCTGCTGGGTGATCAGGTTTTGCTGTAGGGTCAAATCGCGGGAGATGACGTACTGCCGCCAGGCCACAAATAGGGCCAAAAAGGCAATGAAAATCTGACCAATCGCCCCCAGAAAGTCCCCCAAGGCTCCCAGCACGTCCCACCGCAGGGTCAGTCCCCAGGTGAGGATGGCGCGGTTAATTCCGGTAATGCGCATTAGCCCAAACAGGCCAATCAGCACGCTGGGGATAGAAATGACGAGGGACTGCTGCCGGGGAGATAACTCCGCCAAAATTTCCGCAAAGACAGGCCACATCAGCCGCAGAGAAACCACGGTGGCCACCAGGGAACCCGCCAAAATTAGCCAAACGCTATCGACAATCAACCCCATAAAAATGATCGCCACCGCCACCAGGGTCACGGCATTGGCCGACGCTAGGGGGCTAACTGGTGTCAAGGGTGGGTCGCTGGTGGCCATCGGCTCCTCCCCTGGGCTAGGGGCGCTGGCAGGCGAGGCCGGGGAGGCGTTCGTGGGAGTCGTGGGAACGGACTCAGTCGGTAGGGGGATAGGTGCAGCGGGGCGGTCGGGGCTGGTTCCACCGGAAGGGGCAGGGTTGGGTGGCACAGAGGTCATGGGCAACCTGGCTCAGGGCGATGATAGGGGGATTTCCACGGTAGGGGCAGGGTCTCCCTGCCCGTCCCAACGGGGCATCAATCACGATTTAGTATAAGTGAGCCTTCAATTCCCAGAATTCCCGTCTTCACGGACAGGATGGCTATCTTCACGGGTATGACCGTCGATCATCACGGGACGACCCCATAGCCAGGGATAATTTGGGGAGTATTCAATGATGCGATGGACGTTCTGAGGCGGCAACGATGGCAGTGAGTGTTTCACAAGTGGCGACCTGGAAACAGCGGCAGGGAGCCTCGCCCCTGGTGGTGTTGACGGCCTGGGATGTGATGTCGGGCCAGATTGCCGACCAGGCCGGGGCAGATATCGTCCTCGTTGGGGATTCCCTGGCCATGGTGGCCCTGGGTTACGACACGACCCTGCCCCTCACCCTGGAGGATATGCTGATCTGCGCCAAAGCCTCACGGCGGGGGGTGCAGCGGGCATTATTAGTCGTGGACTTACCCTTCCTCAGCTACCAGCCCAGTCTGGAAGAGACGATTCGCTCGGCGGGGCGCATTTTAAAAGAATCCGCCGCCCAGGCTGTCAAGATTGAGGGGGGCCATGCCGCCGTGGTGGAACGGGTGCAAGCCCTCGTGCAGTGGGGCATTCCGGTGATGGGCCATGTGGGCCTGACGCCGCAGTCGGTGAACCAGTTTGGCGGCTTTCGTAAGCAGGGCAAAACCGAGGCCGAAGCCGACCGCATCCTCGCCGAAGCCCAGGATTTAGAACAGGCCGGAGCCTTTTCCCTGGTGCTAGAGCACATCCCTGCCGACCTGGCGCGAAAAATTAGCAACACCCTCACCATCCCCACCATTGGCATTGGCGCTGGCCCCCACTGCACCGGGCAAGTGCTGGTCACGGCGGATGTGCTGGGCCTTTCGCCCTGGCAGCCCCCCTTCGCCAAAGCCTACGCCAACCTGCGCCAGCAGGCCATCGATGCCGCCCAGCAGTTCTGTGATGAGGTGCGGTCGGGGCAGTACCCAGGGTAAATTTCCGTTAAGCTAAGAAGGCTGATCCCTCACCCTAAATCCCTCTCCCAGAGGGCTACTGCTTATACATAGGTTTCTATTCCGCTTGATGCCTAAAGTTGATCCCCCCTAGCCCCCCTTGAAAAGGGGGGAACCGGAGTCAAAGTCCCCCTTGAAAAGGGGGATTTAGGGGGATCCCCAAGGCCTTACGGCATGAAAACAAGATGTTTATAAGCGGTAGCCCAGAGGGAGAGGGACCTTGAAGAAGGCTTCTCTTCCTCTGGGAGAGGGGCTGGCTGTGAGGGCCAAGACGGTGCGGTTCACCATTAGATTGGGTTCAAAACCCAGTTCCCGCCTGAGATCGGCTGACACATTCACTAGGCATAGAATCTATGACCACAACTTTGCAACTCAAGTACGACATTAAAGACATTACGCTGGCGGCCCAAGGCAAGCAGCGGATTGAATGGGCTGGGCGCGAAATGCCCGTGCTGCGACAGATTCAGGAACGCTTTGCCCAGGAAAAACCCCTGGCTGGCATCCGCATTTCGGCCTGCTGCCACGTCACCACGGAAACTGCCCACCTGGCCATTGCCCTCAAAAATGCCGGGGCCGATGCCATCCTGATCGCCAGCAACCCCCTGTCTACCCAAGACGATGTGGCTGCTAGCCTGGTGGCCGACTACGGCATCCCCGTCTTTGCCATCAAGGGCGAAGACAACGACACCTACCACCGCCACGTTCAAACTGCCCTAGATCACCGTCCCAACATCATCATTGACGACGGTAGCGACGTAGTGGCCACCCTGGTGCAAACCCGTCAGTCCCAGCTTTCCGACATCATCGGCACTACCGAAGAAACCACGACGGGCATCGTCCGCCTCAAGGCCATGTTTAAGGATGGGGTGCTGAGCTTCCCCGCCATGAACGTGAACGACGCCGACACCAAGCACTTCTTCGACAACCGCTACGGCACCGGGCAATCTACCCTCGACGGCATCATCCGCGCCACCAACGTGCTGTTGGCCGGAAAGACCATCGTCGTCGCAGGCTATGGCTGGTGCGGCAAAGGTACCGCCATGCGGGCCAAGGGCATGGGCGGCAACGTGATCGTCACCGAAATCGACCCCATCCGCGCCATTGAAGCGGCCATGGACGGCTTCCAAGTGATGCCCATGGCTGAGGCCGCTCCCCAGGGCGACCTGTTCATCACCGTCACCGGAAACAAGCACGTCATCCGCCGCGAGCACTTCGAGGTGATGAAGGACGGCGCAATGGTCTGCAACTCCGGCCACTTCGATATCGAAATCGACCTGCAATCCCTGGGCGACATGGCCACCGAAGTGAAGCAAGTCCGCAACTTCACCCAGCAATACCTGCTGAGCAACGGCAAGTCGGTGATTGTCCTGGGCGAAGGCCGCTTGGTGAACCTAGCCGCCGCCGAAGGCCACCCCAGCGCTGTGATGGACATGAGCTTTGCCAACCAAGCCATGGCCTGCGAATACCTGGTGAAGAACAAAGGTTCCCTCGAACCCGGTCTGCACTCCATCCCCGAAGCAGTGGATAAGGAAATCGCCCGCCTGAAGCTAGTGGCCATGGGCATCGAAGTCGATACCCTGACGGCGGAACAGGAACTGTACATCAACTCCTGGACTGTGGGCACCTAAGGCAGCCCAAATCCCCAGATTCCATGGCGAAATCTTGGAATTTGGGGATTTCCTACGGCAATCGCTCCGCTCCTAAGCCCTATGGGAGGGGCGTTCGGCCATGGGCATTGGCGGCGGTTGGGCGTCCCTCAAAATGTCCATGGCAGGGGCAGGGGCAGAGGTCTTACCATAGGGGTCTGGTCTCAATTCTGATCAGGGCCATTCCTGACCCATGCCAATGCCCAAAAAGTACAAGGCAACCTTCCCCAGACTAGCTCCTCCCCGGCGCATCCCCTTGGCTTGGTATAACCTGCGCCACGACCGGGCAAGGCTGTTTGTGGCGGTGGCGGGGGTGACGTTTGCAGTATTGTTGATGTTCATGAACCTGGGCTTTTTGGGAGCCTTGGTCAACACCACCTCGAATTTTTACGACCAGTTCAATGCCGATATTGTGCTGATGTCGCCCCAATCCCTAGAAATTAGTACCACAAAAGCGTTCCCTCGCGAACGGCTCTACCAGGCGGCGGGTATTGAGGGGGTGGAGCGGGTTATGCCGCTGTATATGGAATATTCCCTCTGGAAAAATCCCGAAACCAAGATTAGCCGCGCCCTGTTTGTCTATGCCATCAACCCCATGGATCCGGTTTTTCTGATGCCGGAACTCAATACGCCAGAGGGGCGAGAGGCATTGCAGATTCCCAATTCTACGTTTATTGATCGACTATCGCGGCCCGAATTTGGGCCCCAAACCATCGGTCTAGAAACGGAAACCGACCGTCGCCGCATCACCATCGTCGGTCAGTACGATTTGGGGGGAGGGTTTGCTGCCGATGGCACCCTGGTGATGAGTGACCAAAACTTTATGCGCTACTTTTCTCCTCGCCCCCTCAACCAGGTGAATATGGGCCTTGTGTTGCTGGAGCCAGGGGCCGATCCCCAACGGGTGAAGCAGGCCATTTTGGAACGCCTTCCCGCCGATGTAGAAGCCTACACCAAGCCCGAAATTATCCAAAAGGAAAGCCGTTTCTGGATTCAAACCACCTCCATCGGTTTTATTTTTGGGCTGGGGGTGTTGATTTCCTTTGTGGTAGGAACGGTGATCGTCTACCAGATTTTATATACCGATATCCACGACCACCTGCGGGAATACGCCACCCTGAAAGCCATCGGTTATGGCGGCGGCTATCTGTTCAAAACGGTCATCCAAGAAGCAATTATTTTGGCTGTGATGGGCTATGTGCCGGGGCTGATTTTGGCCCTAGCATTGTACGAAATGGCCACCCGCGCCACCGCTGGCACCCTGCCCCTACAAATGACCACCTCGCGGGTCATCATAGTCTTTACACTGACGGTAGTGATGTGTGCCATTTCTGGCCTAATTTCTGTGCGAAAAGCGGTCACCGCCGACCCCGCTGAGGTGTTTGCCTAACCCATGTTTCCTACCCCGCTAGCCCTGCTAAATCTCACCCACGACCGCAAGAAGTTCGCAACTTCGGTGGCGGGGGTAGCCTTTGCCGTGTTGTTGATGTTTCTATTTAATGGGTTCAAAAATGCCCTTTATGATAGCCAAACTCAGTTTTTGAAAGAACTAAACGGCGAGATTGTGATCATCAATCGGCTGAAGGAAAATATGTTTGTTCCCCGGCCCTTTGCCCGTCGTCGGTTGTACCAAGCCCAAGCCTTTGATGGGGTAGAAGGAGCCTACGCCATCTACACCAGTGAAGCCCGCTGGAAAAATCCTGAAACTCGCAAAACTCGACCTGTGCGGGTAATTGCCTACAACCCCGCTGATCCGGTGTTGTTGTTGCCCGATGTGCTGGCTCACCGAGAAGCCCTCACCCTGCCCAATACGGCTCTGATTGATAGCCGAGCTAGGGCAGAACTAGGGCCACGGGAAGCTGGGGTGATTACGGAACTTGCGGATCGAGAAATTCGCATTGTGGGTACCTTTAGTCTGGGCACAGACTTTGCGGCAGGCAACGGCAATTTGATTATGAGCGACCAGAATTTCCTACGCTTCTTTGCTAACCGTGGCCCAGAGGAGACGGAACGTAGTTTTTCGACAGCTGATATTGGGCTATTGCGCGTTGCGCCCGGAACAGATGTAGATGCCCTAGTCAAAACTCTGCGGGAAAACCTGCCCCAAGATATTTTGATTTTGCCGAGGGACGGGCCAGAGGGCTTTATTATGCGAGAACGCCTTTATTGGGAACAAAATACGAATATTGGCTTTGTTTTTTCCCTATTAACCGCCATGGGTTTTGTAGTGGGGATTATTTTGGTGTATCAAATCCTCTATACCGATGTGGCCGATCACTGGTCGGAATATGCGACCCTTAAGGCCATTGGCTACACGAACCTTTACTTGATGGGTGTGGTGATTCAGGAGGCTATTATTCTGTCTATATTTGGGTTTATCCCCGGTTTTTTGATTAGTCGAATTTTCTATAATTTAGGCGCAACGGTTACTGGACTGGTGTTTCAAATGACCGTCGAGCGAGTGATCAACCTCTATATTTTGACCTTTATGATGTGTTTAGTGTCTGGCTTAATTGCCGTTCGTAAGGTGCAGCGCACCGACCCAGCGGAGGTCTTTGGTCTATGAATACTCTTCCTGTTCCTACGCCTCAACCAAACCCATCCATCCAGTCCAATGACGTGTCTGTACAAGTGCGAGGGTTGAACTATTTTTTTGGAAAAGGTGACCTCCGAAAACAGGCGCTTTATGACATCAACCTCGACCTCCACCGGGGCCAAATTGTGATTATGACTGGCCCCTCCGGATCCGGCAAAACCACCTTACTGACGCTGATTGGTGCCCTGCGGTCGGTGGAACAGGGTAGCTTGCAGGTCCTCGGTCGAGAACTACATGGCCTAGGCCAACGGCAGCGGGTGGAGGTACGCCGCAACATTGGCTTTATCTTCCAAGCCCACAACCTGTTTGCCTCCCTTACCGCCGCCCAAAATGTGGAAATGGCGGTGGAACTGACCGGAGGACTGCGCCAAAAACGCCAGCGAGCGGTGGAAATGCTGACGCGGGTTGGTTTGGCAGATCGGGTAGACTATAAACCCGCCAACCTCTCTGGGGGCCAAAAGCAGCGGGTGGCCATCGCCCGTGCCCTCGTCAACCATCCCCAACTGATCCTGGCCGATGAGCCCACCGCCGCCCTCGATAGAAAATCCGGGCGCGATGTGGTCACCATCATGCAGCAGCTTGCTAAGGAAGAGAACTGCACTATCCTCATGGTCACCCACGATAACCGAATCCTCGATGTAGCCGACCGCATCATTAACCTGGTGGATGGCCATCTGGAATCCGACGAAAGTCCCCAGCAATTCGCCGATGCCCACGCTATCAAAGCGTTAGACGGTAGTATGTTCGTGATGTAAGAGAACACTCAAGAGCCCTATGTTGGTGTGATCCATAGCTATGGCGCTTTCCTTTTCCAACACCGTTCAAGCCCTTACCTACACCAAGGTGGCGGACTATTTGCAAACCGCTAGCCTCTTTAAAGATCGGCTTCGCACCTACGACAATCAGCCCAAATTCGACATTCTCTACGGCTCTACCCTCGTAGAAATTGAAGTCTTGCCCTGGGAAGTTCACCCTTGGCAAAAGGCGGATTTAGCCACCGTGCGGGCCAGTAGTTGCGTTACCGTGGGCAGCACCATCAGCCCCGATCTCATGCGTTTTTTGCTCACCGAAAATCGTCGGATGCGATTCGGAGCCTTTCACTTGGATGATGCCGACCAAGTCCTCTTTGCCGAAAGCGTTCTCGGCGGCGACAACATGGACGTGATGGAACTGCAAACCTGCATCCTCTCCGTCGTCACCATCGCCGACACCTATGATGACCTGATTGTCGAACGCTTTGGCGGCCAACGCGCCATCGACCGCATGAACGATACAGACAACTCATACCAAATCCGAGTTGGATAATCCCGATTCTCAGCCCAGTAAACCGTAGGGGCGAGGTCTCCTCGCCCGCTGATACCGGGGCAAATAAGCCGGATTTAGATTCAGTCTCGCCCCTTGGTGATCAGTAATCGGTATGGTGGCCGCAGCATGGAGGGATGAGCTTATTGGGTGACACGCCCTAGGAAAGTTCAAAATTTCATCCCAAATTTCAAGGGATCACGTTCCAGGTTTAAGCATTTTTCACACTGACGTGGGAACGCTAGTAACGATGGGGCTAGCCCAGCCGTTAGGGATGCTTCCGGGCGGCTGAGTACTGCGCTGCTGAATTTGGGATATCGCCATGAAAACTTGGTCTACTGCGGTTATCGTTGCCTTGCTATCGTCCTTTACGATTGGCACTCAGATGGTGGAGGCCTCGCCCTCCAGAACCGCCAGCGGTTCCCGTGGCAATGGTTCCTCCTACGAAGTATGGCGCATGAACCGCGATAGGAATAACGACCTCTTTGAACTGCGCGTGTGGCGGAATGTCCACCGACAGACGAACCCACCCACCTGCACCTATACCTTTGTCTCCCGCAGCGATGCCCTAGCCTTTTGGGATAATATCGCCGACCAGGCCGGATGCCCGAACCAAGCTACGGCTGTCGCTCCACCATCCTCTAACTCGACCACTCAGGCACAACAACCAAGACCCTCTTCGTCCCCCCGTCGCACCATCTCCATCACCACCGTCTCCGGTGAGACTACTCGCCAACCCACCACCACCACCACCGCCAACACAACAACCACGACCCGGCCTACATCGACGTGCCCCAATCGACCGACCACGACCACCACAAACACCACTCCCCAGCCCAGCCCAACGGGGGACATTGCTGGGCAAATCCTGGCCCTGGTGAATGCTGAACGCCAACGGGCTGGGGTAGCACCGCTAACCCTGAACAGTCAACTGAATGCCGCCGCCCAGAACCACGGGCGGGATATGGCGAATAATAATCACTTTAGCCACACGGGCACCGATGGTTCATCTCCCGGTCAGCGGGCGGTGGCAGTGGGCTATCCCTCATCTTACGTCGGGGAAAATATTGCCTGGGGCCAAACCAGCACCGGGCAGGTTATGAGCTCGACTTTATCCATTTGATCCAAAAAGGAAAGCAGCAAGCAGAATTCAGATGAGGGTCTGAGGAACTTGCTGCGATGGAATTTATGTCGATGATGATAGCGTTT
>NZ_JACJRS010000104.1 GCF_014697375.1 Phormidium sp. FACHB-1136 | reverse complement strand
AGTGTCCTCCATGGATTCTACGAAGAAGTGAAACAGGAATGGGTTAGAGAAGGTAGACGGATCGAAGACTTTGAGCAGGATGGCCCTAAGATTCTTATCATTTTAGACAATGCAAGTATTCATAAAAAGACAGAGATTCTAGAGAAGATAGCGAAGGAGATGCCCAACATTGTCTTAGAATTTCTGCCACCCTACAGTCCGGACTATAATTTAATCGAGTTAGTTTGGCACTCTGCAAAGGAATTCATTGCCAATCGTCTATTTGAGTCGATTGAGGATTTAGAAGCGCTTGTTCATAACCTATTGAACGAAGGGCAGCTTGTCATCAACTGGGATCGCAAGATCAAAAATAAAGGAAACACAGTTAATGCAATTTAAATGCATATCAGCTTAGTTGCCGTTGATATAATGTTGTCTTCTAAAGCGATTCGCCATGACTTAAGGCGCGTTTCCTAGCGGCGACTATAGAAAGACACCTCGATATCGGCGCACCAGCTTGCCGTGAGGTTTTCGTAGAGAAACACTCGCTCCACCTGGTAGTAAACCCCCTCACGAAACAGGCAATCGCCCACACGGGGGATGATGGGGTAGGTCGCAAACCACAGGGCATCCTTGGTGGGGGCATTGGGGTTTTGGCTGCGGGCCGCCAGATAAAACACCTGCACCTGATGACCCTTGCCGCCAAAGGGGGCTGGGGGCGGGAGCGGCGTAGGAGGCTTGCCACTTTTCTGGGACGATTTTCGTGGGGGCATGGAGTTTCCCCTGCCAGCGCATGGGCACAACAGAGGTTCTACCACAGCTTGTCTAGGATCGCATCCCGTCCCAGGTTAACCTAGCCGGGGCCGGATTTAGTATCGGCCTCTATTGCCACCAGTCCGACCCCGACCGCTCTGGCTTGGATTCCCGGCTTCTGGGGATTGTCCTGGCCCAGCCTCAACCAAGAGTTCACGCTGTCGTGGCGTAGATTCACCGCCTCAACACAATGGCCCCGGAAAAATTGTGTAAAACAGTATTAAGGCAAACACAATCAAGGCGGTCATGGCAAATCCGTCCGTGAGATTGCGGTGGCATGGGTTTTCCTAAAGCTTGCTTGCGTTGCCTGGTCGTTTGTTCTCGGTCGTTTTACCCAGGTCTTGCTTATGATGTCGTCCCTCTCAGCCTGCGCTTCCTCCACCCCCACCGATGCTGATTATGTGTTGGGCCAAACCGGGGACACCGTGGTTTACATCTTTCCCACGGGTCATGCGTTGATGAACCGAGATGCCGCGAATGTGGTTACCGCCCTAGTGAAGCATCAGCCTCAACCCGCCCAACCCGAACCCAGCCCAGCCCTGTCCTCCTCCGATGAGGCTGCACTCATCGACTCCCTGTTAGCCAAGGGCAAGCTAACGGTAGCCCAAACCCAGGTGGCCCGCTACGACCAATCGATCACGGGGATGTCTCTGACGGAAGCCCTCACCCTGCGGGGCTGGCTCTAGGGCTGGCAGTATCCAAGCTCTCAGGCCGTTTCGTTGAAGCCGCACAGAATGGGGATCAGCGTGTATCCTAGTCTGCATTCTGGCGGGTGCGCCCTGGGTGGCTATGGTTCTGATCCCCAAGGGCGCTACCCTAGGTACGTTAACTGAGCCTAGCGCTGCGGAGGAACGGCTATGTGTGGCATCGTCGGATATATCGGAACCCAGGCCGCCACCACCATTTTGATGGAGGGGCTGCGTAAGCTAGAGTATCGCGGCTACGATTCGGCGGGCATTGCCACGGTGTTTGAGGGCGAACTGCACTGTGTGCGGGCCAAGGGCAAGCTGCAAAATCTGCAAGACAAAATTGACGGCCTAGAGAATCCGGCCCGTTTGGGCATTGGCCACACCCGCTGGGCCACCCACGGCAAGCCCGAAGAATACAACGCCCACCCCCACCGCGACACCGAGGGCCGCATTGCCGTCGTCCAAAACGGCATTGTCGAAAACTACCGGGAACTGCGGGAAACCTTGAAGGCCGATGGGCACAAGTTTCTGTCGGATACCGATACCGAAGTGGTACCCCATCTGGTGTCCTCCCACTTGACCAAGATCGGCAAAACCGGGGACTTCCAGGGCCGATCCCCCCTACTGGAAGCGGTACGGCTGGCCTGTCAGGAATTGCAGGGGGCCTTTGCCCTGGCGATTGTGTCGGCGGATTTCCCTGATGAGCTGGTCGTCGTGCGGCAGCAGGCCCCGCTGGTGATTGGCTTTGGCCAAGGGGAATTTTTCTGCGCCAGCGATACCCCCGCCATCGTGCCCTACACTCGCGCCGTGCTGCCCCTAGAAAATGGCGAACTGGCCAGCCTCTCGCCCCTGGGGGTAGAGGTCTACAACTTCGCCGGAGACCGTCAGCGCAAGCACCCCATTACCCTGAACTGGAACCCAATCATGGTGGAAAAGCAGGGCTTCAAGCACTTCATGCTGAAGGAAATCTACGAGCAGCCCGGTGTGGTGCGTACCTGCCTAGAAACCTACATCGACAACGGGGCAAACGCCGATTCGGGCCGATCCCCGGTGCAGTTAGGCATTGGTAACGAGGTGCTGGATGGCCTGGATCATGTGCAGATTGTAGCCTGCGGTACCAGTTGGCACGCGGGCCTGGTGGGCAAATACCTGATCGAACACCTGGCAGAACTGCCCGTAATGGTGCAGTATGCCTCGGAATTTCGCTATTCCCCCACGCCGCTGATCCCCAACACCCTCACCATTGGCGTCACCCAATCCGGCGAAACCGCCGACACCCTAGCCGCATTGGAAATGGAGCAAGCCCGCCGCACCGCCCAGGGCGATCCCCGCTTTGCGCCCCGCATGGTGGGCATCACCAATCGGCCCGAAAGTTCCCTCTCGCGCCTGGTGCCCCACATCATCGACACCCACGCCGGAATTGAAATCGGCGTCGCCGCCACCAAAACCTTCACTGCCCAGGTGATGGCCTTCTACTTCCTGGCCCTAGATTTGGCCTACCGCCGCAAAACCCTCTCCCCCCAGCGGATTGAGGAAATCATCGCTCAACTTCACCAGCTTCCGGCCTATATTGAGCAAGTGCTCGAAAGCCAGGAGCGCTACATCGAAGACCTCGCCCACGACTTTAACGACACCCAGGACTTTATCTTTTTGGGCCGAGGGGTGAACTTCCCCATTGCCCTAGAAGGTGCCCTCAAACTCAAGGAAATCAGCTACATCCACGCCGAGGGCTACCCCGCTGGCGAAATGAAGCACGGCCCCATCGCCCTGCTCGATGCCAAGGTGCCCGTGGTGGCCATCGCCATGCCGGGGAGCGTCTACGACAAGGTGCTCTCCAACGCCCAGGAAGCCAAGGCCCGCGATGCCCAACTAATCGGTGTGGTACCCATGGATGACACCGATGCCGCCGACACCTTCGACAAACTGCTGCCCGTGCCCCCGGTGGATGAACTGCTCTCCCCCATCGTGGCGGTGATTCCGTTGCAACTACTGGCCTACCACATCGCGGCCCGTCGCGGTTTGGATGTGGATCAACCCCGCAACCTCGCCAAGAGCGTGACAGTGGAATAGGGCTAAATCATCAGAACCCCGGTTTCTTGAAGCATATCGGGGTTCTAGCCTTTACAAAGCACACAGGGTAGGTAGTGCCTATTACCCAACGGTTAGTCTACGAGTGGTGGTGGGTATCATAAGCACAGTGGTAGTCCTAAAGCTGTAAGGACGCATTGTGGTGATGGATAAAGTACCAGATCGCGCCAATGTGATTTTCGAGCTTCTTAGAAAACGATAGGGTCTTGCGAACGAGGCGTGAGACCCGTTGACGTAGGGTGCCGTTGAACCGCTCAATCCGATTCGTTTGGCCACTGTCTTTGCCAACGGCTCGGTGTCGCTGGCTCGGAATAACGGTTTTATAGGCTTCCCAGAAATCGGTGTAACAGACGGCACACTGACGGTAGACGGGGGGCAAGGAGTCCCACAGGGCCTCGGCTCCGGCACGGCTCCGGTCTCCGATAGGAACCCCGACGATTTCTCTCGTCTCACGGTTAATCGCGAGCCAAATCCATGGCTTGTTGCCCTTGTGTCCGACCAACGACCACGCTTCATCACACTCCAGGGTCAATCGTTTTGTTGAGCACTCACGGTCACTTGGCGCTCAACTTGGGCCTACTTGGCATTCACATAGCCCTGCAACCAGACCTCTGAAACATCCACCACACGGGCAATCCCCGCCAACGGAATCTTTTCCAACAACAGCTTATCGATGAGACGTTTCGTGTCCACCCCAATCCGCTTCTGTTGCGGGTCTTTGACGAATTGACGACCGCAGTCGGTGCATTTGTGGTTTTGCTTGCCATTGTGGATTTTGCCATTCTTGACAACGTTGACGGAATCACAGGTCGGGCAACGGAGGGTTCGAGCCGACATCGGTAAGTTTCTATCACAATACAGATCGACTGTATCGTGATAGGGCGGAGCTTCGCATCCTCTGATCGTCGTAAACTAGCTTGGCATCCTGATTCCTTAGGGACTACCGACGATACAACGACAGCCAGCGGCTTATCGTCGCAGGACTGCGCCCCAACCGCTCACCTATCTCCTGCCGATACCGGATTTGCTTCGTCTTAATCCACCACAGCATCTGCAACCGCTCTTTGCGGAACCCCGTTTTCGCCTGCTTCAGGCTTTTCTCCAGAAAGGTTTCGCTTTCAGCCACCTCAATCACGAAGGGACGGGCCATCCTCTCTACCCTCTCGAACGTCATCCCCTATTATGCTCAACTTCATGTCGGATTGGTATTACCACTTGGGTCCACTTCACAAAGTAGCCCTGCTGCGCCACCAAGCGCTCCAGATTGGGCAGGCGACCTAGAGGCGGCAACATGTAGTGAATACTTGGCTTACAGGGGCCAGCGGTGTTAAACCATTTGGGCATGGAGGCTCTAATGCGGCTATCCCCTGAAGTATATCAACTTGGCCATGACCCCCATGACATAATGGAACCACCGAATGGAATCACTGAAATCTTGAGGGACTGTGCCATGCAACCTCCTTTGACAGAGCCTGGGGTTGACCCAGAACTGCGGTTGCCTACCTCAGAAGAACTCCCCTGCTCTGACGACACCCCTGTGGATAACGAATACCAAAATACGATCCCCAACTGGTTATTAGCCGTACTGGAGCAGATTTGGGGACATCGCCAGGACTGGTTTTTTGGGGTAGACATGGGCCTTTATGATCGCGAAGCCCAGCGAAACCGTTCTCCCGCCATCATCCCCGACGGATTTCTGAGTGTGGGGGTTCAACGTCACAAACGGGCAGGTAAAGGGCGTTTGAGCTATGTGCTCCAGGAAGAAAATGGGGTCGTTCCCCTGTTGGCCTTGGAATTTGTGTCCAAAACCTATGGCCAGGAATATGACCAGAAAATGACGATCTATGCCAACTTGGGGGTGAAATACTACGTCATTTACAACCCCGAATACAGCCGCAGAAACCGACACCAGCCCTTTGAGGTGTATCAACTCGTCAACGATACCTATCAACTTCAGGGTGAAGAACCGTTCTGGATACCTGAAATCGAATTAGGGATTGGCCGTGTTCAGGGAGAATTGGGCGGCATCTTTCAGGAATGGTTGACCTGGCATGATGCCGCAGGCAAGCCCTATCCCTTGCCCCAGGAATTGATTCAAAACCTAAAATCTGAGTTAGCTCAGGCACGCCAGCGGGCTGAACAGATGGAACAGATCCTTGAGCAGGAACGGGTTGAAAAACTGCGACTAATGGAACGGCTACGACAGTTAGAGGGGAGGGATAATTGACATTCCCACGGCTAAAGCCACACGGCGCTCTGGTTGACTGTCAAAAGATCCTGCGTCGGACGCGGAAACCGCGCCCCTACAGGATTTTGATAATGTAGGGGTCAGGTCTCTTGACCCTTTGACGGATCTGGGTTCTCGTAAGCTTTGTCAGTTCAACGTTACCGCTGGAATCGTTGGCAAAGGGTGTTATCGCCCTCACCGATGTTTCCCTTTGTCCGTAGATAATCGGAGAGCCAGTTGCAGGCGAAGGTGACTTCATCCGAGTTAGTAATGGGGTCGATATTCCAGAGCGAAAAGGTTTTGTCAAAGGATCCGGACAGCAGTTGTTGCCCATCGGGGCTAAAGGCAATCCCGCGAATTTCGCCTTGATGGCCAATCAGGGTGCTAGCTTGGGTACCGTCTGTGCGCCACAGATCGATCTGCCAGGTGTTTAGATCGTTGTTTCGGGAGGTGACGGCTAGCAGAGTGCTGTCTGGGCTAAAGGCAATGGCTCCCATTAGCCCCCCTGCCGTTTGGGACGTGGCAATGGTGCGAACAACTTGGCCACTGGGTCGCCGCAGTTGAACCGTGCTAGCGCCAGCGGTGGCCAACCATTGGCCATCGGGGCTAAAGGCTAGAGCGGCCAGGGTGCCCTCATGATCAATGTCGTGGATCAGGGCACCATCCAGACTCCAGATCCTGAGAGGGTTTTGGGTACCTGCAACGGCTAAGGTTTGACCATCAGGGCTAAAGGCTAACTGGATGATGGGGGCTTGCCGAGTTTCGATGGTCTGTCGCAGGCGACCATCCCGGTGCCAGATCTTCACGACACCATCCAGGCTACCCGTGGCAATGGTTTGGCCATCGACACTGATATCAACGGTGTAGATGGCATCGTTATGCCCCGACAGGGTATGTAACAGCGACCCATCGAGGCCCCAAACTTTAGCGGTATTGTCGGATCCACTAGAAACCAGGTACGTGTCATCGGGACTAACGGCTACTGCCCAGGCTTCCCCTTGATGGGCACCTAGGGTGTTGAGGAGATGCCCCTGCCGATTCCAGAGTTGCACCGCCCCGTTCAGACCCACGGAAGCGAACCGATCCCCGCTGGCACTAAAGGCCACATGGGTGATGGAATCTTCAGCCCCATAAATGGTTCGCCTCAGCGGGTTTATCCGCCAAAGGCGAACGGTTTGGTCCCAACTGGCCGTGGCAATGGTCTGGCTATCCGGGCTGATGGACACACCCCACACTGTGCCTTCATGACCCCTCAGGGTTTTCAGCAAGATTCCTTCCCGACTCCAAACCTTAGCCGTCTGATCAACACTGGTCGAGACGAAAAACGACCCATCCGGACTGAAAGCTGATCCCCATATCGCCGCCTGATGCCCCGTTAGCGTTTTCACCGGGCGACCATCCCGCTGCCATAGACGCACGGTTTTATCTTGGCCAGTGGTCACAATGGTCTGGCCATCCGGACTAAACACCACCGACCAAACGGGGCCAACATGGCCCGCCAAGGTAGCGTAGAGGCGGCCATCGCGATCCCAGAGTTTAGCGGTGCCGTCGATCCCGGCAGAGGCAATCAACTGTTGATCGGGGCTGATAGCAGCTCCATACAGGGGGGCGGCATGGCCCGCAAAGGATTGGATCAGATTGCCGTCTCGCGACCAAAGTTTCACCGTGCCATCCTGGCTGGCACTGACCAGCAGATCTCCCTTGGCATCAAAGGCGACAAACCAGACCGTCGCCCGGTGTCCCTCTAGGGTTCTCAGCTTTTCCCCAGTAGCCGACCAGAGTTCAACGGTGCCGCCAGCGGTGGCCAGGGCAATGATATGACCATCGGGACTGTAGCTTGTCCCATAGGCAACATAGTCTCTGGCGGAAACGGTTTTCAGCAGGGTGCCATCCCGCTGCCAAAAGCGCAGGGTGTTATCGCCATCCACAGAAACTAGGGTTTGACCATCGGGACTAAACTTCACATCGTGGACGTTGTTGCCGTGGCCAGCGAATCGGTTCATTTCACTGGCCCCAAAGATGCCCTGCCGTAGCACCCAATCCACCTGATCCTGCAAAGGCTGGCGAGAGACATGGGCAGGTAATTGCTGAAGTCGCTGTTGTGCCCGAAGGGCCGATAGCAGAGCGTCTAGACTTTGGTCCGAAGTCAATAGGGCATGGGCCGAAGCCGTCAGGGATCGTACGGTTTCTTCCTGGGCCTGTTGTCCATTGCGTAGGGCCAATTGGTACTGTCTCAGGGCGGTCAGACCCAACCCGGTCATGGCGAACAAGGCCAGGGCCAGGGTTAGGGAGAGGTAACGTTGAAACACCCAAGCCCGCCGTTCCTGGTGGAGACGCGCCTGTTCCTCCTTGGCCTTAGCCAGTTCCAGTTGTTGCTGTGTGGCCTGATATTCGGCGGTTTCGCTGGCGCTGAGAAAGCGATAATCGACCGCACTGAGGTTTCTGTGGTGTGACCACTGCTTGGCGTCCTGCAACGCCTGCCCTCGCAAGAGCCGCGAGCTATCGGTGCCGTCCGAGGCTAACCATGCCCCTAAGGCTTGGGAATAGGGCCGCAGGTTTTGCAGATGTGTGTTCAGCCAGCCCTGGTCGAACACCGCCCGATAGATCCGATTTTTGGTGGTCAGGTGTCCATCTCGCTTGCAGACCAGTCCGGCCAAGAGCAGTTCCGTTTGCTCCTGACTACCGTCGAGGGGAATTCCCCCCTGCTCTAAAATATGCTGATACAACCCCAGCAACCGAGGGATACGCATCTCATCCATCAGCAGGCGATTGCGGATGGTACGCAGGTGTTCGGGATGATCCTGGGATTCCCAGTGTTGCAGAATATGGGTTTGCACCAGGTCGTCAATCCAGGCCCGTTCGGTGCCGGGGGGCAGGCGAAGCTGGGCCTCCTGGGCCTCCTGACTTTTTTGGGTCACCAACTGGCAGAGCTTTTGGGTGAGAAAGGGCTGTCCCCCCGTCCAATCCCAAATCGCCTTGAGCACCGCCTCCGGGTTAGAGACCTGCCGCTGAAAGCCCGCCATCAGGGGATAGGCTTCCTCTAGCTGGAAGTCTTGCAGGTCAATGGCGCGACCGATGTTGAAGGGGGTGCGCTTGCGGTCTCGAATCAAATCCGACGGCGTGGCCACCCCAAATAAGGCCCAGGTTAATTGAGTTTTGTTGGCCTGGTTTTGGCGGTCTTCATGGCAGGCACGAATGAAGGCAAAAAAGTCATTCACCGGGAAATCGAGGCTGAGCAGGCTGTCGATTTCATCCACCAAAATAAACAGCCGGGTGCTAGATAAATGCTCCAGAATCTCATCAATCAACAGTTGCAATTGCTGCACCGGGGGCAGGGTTTCCCAGCGCTGCCAGTGGTCTTTGATGTTAATTTTGCCCAACAGCCCCAACCCCCGCAGCATCTCCAGCATGACGCCGCGATACCACTGTTGATGGGTCACTTCCTCGCTGCCGAGCTGGGTCATATCTAAATAGATATAGCGGTACCCCAGATCCGCTAACCGCCGCTGAATCTGCGACCGCAGACTCGATTTGCCCATCTGGCGGGCATTGAACACGTAGCAAAATTCCCCCGCCAGCAGGGCATCGTAGAGATCCTGGTCGGCTTGGCGGGTCACATAGATGCTGGCCTGGGAGGATAGGCTACCCCCAACCTGGTAAATCGGCTGATTCATAACCATGGCTACTCAAACCGTTTACCAGAGATGTCATCGATATAGGCAAGCCCCCAACAGGCACACGTCATGATTAAATGATTTTGCTTCAACGATAAAAATATCCCAGTTTTGAGTTTCTATCCAAGTTAGCCGTAGTATATCAGACTAATCTGACCGACAAATCACACCAACCTAATCGACCTTAGCATTCCACTATCTTTACCTTCCTCCAAGTCAGCGGATGTTGTCGTAGTGCAGGTCTAAATTTATCCTAAAAACAGATTCTTTACGAGAATATCATCCATGTTCCCTTCCCCTCCAGGGAGACTGCACCATTTTTCGACCTCCCAAGATCCTTGTCTACTCATCGGTCAATAATTGCTGTTGCTTTGAAAAGCGCTGAATTCGGCCTTTAATGTCATCCAGGATCGTCTTCACTTCTTGAGTGTCGCTGGGTAGGAGATGGTTAGATAGGATTTCTAACAGGTTCTCAATATCCACCGAATAGTTCAACAAGAGGAGTA
Organism: Phormidium sp. FACHB-1136; assembly: GCF_014697375.1. Lineage (GTDB taxonomy): Bacteria > Cyanobacteriota > Cyanobacteriia > Phormidesmidales > Phormidesmidaceae > Nodosilinea. Next base: position 9,501 of record NZ_JACJRS010000104.1, on the reverse strand, counting down.
GAATATCGTTTTCGTAAATACTGGCTCGGCTAAATTGTCCCTGGCGATAAAGCGACGGTAGAGCATAGCATTTCAGCAGCAGTAGCCCTTCCACTGTGGCACACCGAATGACGCGAGTGCCGAATGATCTATCTATCGAAAACTTTTCTAAAACGTCTTTGAATAGATCATTTTGGGTCAACAAGATGTCAATCTGTAATTGGTCAAGTAGACCACGGATAAAATTCTTATTTTCATCATAGATGACCACTTCGGGCAAAGCATCCAAATCTGAGCGAGCCAGGATTAAATCAATGTCTTGGGTATTGCGGCCTTCCACGTAGCTTAGTAGAGCCACTCCCCCAACCAGTAAGTAATTGATTTTTCGGTCAGCTAAGGCATCAAACAGTACTTCAATCGTTTGAAAAAAGGTGTCTTGTTCAGGCATGGTTATGGACCAGTTTTTTACATCAAACAAGATACCGTTGCGAATGATTTCCCCAATGGCCGCTGTCATACCCTTCCCTCTATGCCTTCGTCCTGCTAGAACCTATGGGTCATTATCCCTTTGCGGTTGCCCTCAATTCCACCCTTCAGGTCAGCGCTACAGCAGCCGACGATGTCCTTAGCCCTGCGAATCCTAAGCCAAGCCAAGCCGTTGCTCTCTCCATGCTAACTCGCCCAGCCCAGGGTCGATGTCATCCACCCAATCGCCGTGGATCCCTGATTATGGTTAGGTCTGCATCGTTGGTTGTCAATTTAGAGACTAGGGGCCAGCTTTCCAGGGGTGCCACAATCCAGGAAGATGAGAAAGCATTGTTCTACCTTGGATAGCCCCTCCTATGGTTGCTGGCCTCACGGATGATTCCCTTGCCGAAAAGCTGCTTGACCTAGCCCTAAAATCGGGGGCGGAGGCGGCGGAGGTGCTGCAATCGCGTTCCCAGTCGCGCCCGGTGTTTTTTGAGGCCAATCGCCTCAAGCAGTTGGAGAGTTCAGCGGCGTTGGGCACGGCCCTGCGGTTGTGGGTGAACGGTCGGCCCGGTTTGGCGGTGGCCTACGGCCCAGTGGATCCGCAGCCGATTGTAGACAAGGCCATGGCCATCAGTGCCCTCAACGACCCAGAACCCATCGATCTCACCACGGGCACCCGCCAGCGCTACCCCGACCTGGGCCAAACCGTACCCGTCGATCAACTCATCGCCTGGGGCCAAGAGGTGATCGACCACATCCGCGCCGCCTACCCAGAGGTGATCTGCGGCGTGGAAATGGAGTGCGACATCGAAACCACCCGCATCCTCAACAGCCAGGGGCTGGACTGCTCCTACGGCGATACCACCCTTAGCGGCTATGCCTCCGCCGAATGGGTGCGGGGGGATGATTTTCTCAGCGTCAGCGATGGCCAAACCCGCCGCGATAGTTTGGATGTGGCTAGCTTGGTGGAACAGCTCATCCAGCGTTTGCGGTGGGCCGAAGCCTCCGCCTCGGTGAACTCTGGGCGGCTCCCCGTGATCTTTACCGCTAAGGCCGCCGATATGCTGTGGGGTACCCTGCAAGCGGCCCTCAGCGGCAAACGGGTGATCGAGCGATCTTCCCCCTGGAGCGATGGCCTAGGACAGGGAATGATCTCCCCCGCCATCACCCTCTACCAAGACCCGGAGGCTGGCCCCTTTAGCTGCCCCTTCGACGACGAGGGCACCCCCACCCAACGGCTGGTGTTCATTGATAAAGGCGTGCTGACCCTGTTCTATTGTGATCGCAAGGTGGGTCAACAACTGGGCGGACACTCCACGGGCAACGGCTTTCGTCCCGGCCTGGGCAGCTACCCCACCCCCAGCCTCTACAACACGTTAATTGCCCCCGGTTCGCGATCCTTTGAAGAACTTTTGGCCAGCGTGGAACACGGCATTTTGGTGGATCAAATCCTCGGCGGCGGGGCGGGTATTTCCGGCGATTTCTCGGTCAACATCGACCTGGGGTACCACATCCACCGGGGCAAAATTGTCGGGCGCGTGAAGGACACCATGGTGGCCGGAAACGTCTACGGTGCCCTCAAGGAAAACCTAGAACTCGGCAACGACGCCGACTGGAACGGAGCCTGCTACACCCCCTCGGTGCTGGTGGATGGCCTCTCGGTGACCAGCGGTTAGGCCAAGGTTAGAGGCATTGGACTAAGCTTAGAAACACGGTATAGCTAGGTCTACTAGCTATAGATCTATGAAATTGCTGGGATTTCCTCAATGGCTGGGAACGGTGTCCATGGTCTAGGCTCCAAGAAGCTAGCTAATCATCAGAATAGAGTGAGGGCTGTTTAGAACGTTCCCACCATGCCCATCGCAGGGCATTGGCTCATTTCCTTCTGCCCCCTTTGCCCTGTCCCCTCTCCCCTGGCTTCCCCCAACCATGCCCACTCAAATTGCCCTGATTGCCCACGATGGCAAAAAAGACGACATGGTGGCCTTTGGCCAGCGATTTAAGGCGATTTTGTCCCGCTACCACCTGATCGCCACGGGCACCACGGGCGGACGGCTACAGCAGCAGGCGGGCCTATCGGTGGAATGTCTGTTGTCTGGCCCCCTCGGCGGCGATGCTCAGATTTCCGCACGGGTGGCGGTGGGGGAAGTGGCGGCGGTCATTTTTTTGATTGACCCCCTCTATGCCCAGCCCCACGAGCCAGATATTCGCGCCCTGCTGCGAGTTTGTGAGGTGCATAACGTACCCCTGGCCACCAACCTGGCCACAGCGGAGCCTGTGATCAAGCACCTCGGTAAGGCCCGCATTGCCCATTTAATCTTTAACCCCGTATCGGGGCAGGGCAACCCCGATAACGACCTGGCCCTGATTAAGCGCCTGCTAGAACCCCAGGTGCAGGTGAACGTCATTGTGACCAGTCCCGACGTTTCTCCCGCCGACCAAACCCGTGAAGCCTTGACCCAAAACCCGGATTTGGTAATTGCCTCCGGCGGCGATGGCACCGTCTCCGAGGTGGCGGGGGTGGTCTTGGAAACCGGGATTCCTCTGGGCATTATTCCACGGGGCACCGCCAATGCTTTTGCCGCCGCCCTAGGGATTCCCAGTGCCATTCAAGGGGCCTGTGGCACCATTTTGGCGGGCAATACTCGCACTGTAGACATGGCCCGCTGCAACGGCAGACCGATGATTTTGCTGGCGGGCATTGGGTTTGAGGCGGATTACGTGAACCGAGCCAACCGTGAGATGAAAAACCGATTTGGGGTGCTGGCCTACATTTTGGCCGGGGTGCAGCAGATCAACGAAGCCGACACCTTTGAAGCCACCCTCGAACTGGAGGGGGCTGAACACAGTGAAGACAAGATCCTCAAGGGTAGCTTCAGTACCTCCGCCATCACCATTGCCAACGCCGCCCCCGCCACCTCTGTCTTAGCCCAGGGCTTTGGGGAAGTCCGCTACGCCGATGGTCTATTGGATATCACCATCAGCACCGTCAAAACTCGAATGCAGGCGATTACCGCCCTCACCAGCCTGTTTGCCTCGGCCCTGGTTAGCAACCCCACCAACCGCGAAGACATCATCTGCCTGCGCGGGTCGCGGGTAAAAATCACCACGGACAAACCCCGCCATGTAGTGGTCGATGGCGAAATCATCGGTACCACCCCCGTCGAAGTGGAATGTATTCCCCAAGGGTTGACCGTCCTCACGCCCCTGGCCAAGGAACAGAGCTGGTGGCCCTCGATTTAGGGGGTAGCCGATCAAGTAGGGTGGGGCGCTGCGGAGAAAGTTGGTATCGGCAGTCCGTCACCCATCCCACTTCACCTTGAACAGGCGGAATAGTTCATAGTCGCGATGGGAAACCACCCGTCCCCCCACGGATTTCACTAGGGCAGGCCATTGGTCGAGGGCATCAAGTTGCACTTCGGCCCCTAGGTAGGTTTCTAAAATGGCCCAGCTTTCCGCTAGGGGCGCTTCGGGGTTGAGGGCATCGAACAAAAAGTGCCCCCCCGGTTTGAGAACTTTTTTCACCTGTTGCAGCACCGTTTCCCAGTAGTCGGCGGGGTAGTAGCAGCTTACCCCCGTGGCAATCACCAGGTCGAAAAAGTGGGGTTCGTAGTGGTCTTGCAGGCGGTGGGCGGGGGCTTGCTTCATGCCCTTGAACAGCTTGGAATTGAGCTGTGGCCCCCTGGCGGTAACGGCCTTGCAGGCAAACTCGCTGATGTCCTGGCCGTGGAAGAGGGCATCCCAGTCGCGCCAGGGGTAGACCAAAAAGCTAATGCCGCAGCCCAGGTCGAGGCAGTGATCCTTTTTGTGGGGTTTGATCGACTCCCAAAAGGGCGTGGAAATGCGCGGCGTTAACCGTCCGGCTACCCAGTCTTTGAACAGGGGCATTTCTTCGATTTCCTGGGGCAAATCAAAGGGCTGACCCGAAAATTCTTGGTTGTAGCGTTGGGCAACGGCCTGGAGGGCGGCCCCCCAGGGGGAGGGATCGGCGGTGGGTAGGGTCATTCGCGTTCGCCCTAACCCTTGAGGGCGCGGTTGAAGTTCTCGCGGTAGGACTTGCTGGAGGCCAACAACAGTGGCCACAGAACGGTCAATTTCACCTTGCCCTCACTGAAGTTGGTGCGTTTAAATCCGGCCCAAAACTTCCAAGCGCCGCCGCCATAGATGCTGACCAATAGTAATACCAGTAGTGTTGGCATAGGTTGTCCTCCTTACCTTGGGGTATTCCCCTTTCCCTATAAAATACCGATATTAGCGGGTTTCTGGGGGTGAGGATATCAGGACAGGGCCAAGGCTTGGCAAAAGGCCATCTCAGCCCAGGGACTCAGCCCTAGGATAGAGATGCGAGGGACGGCTCTCCCGTAAGCTATCCAGGGGGACGGCGGGTTTAGTTCAGAGGTTCTGGTCTGACCAGTCCCCAGCCTTAAGGATACTCCCAGCGATGGGTAATGTCCTTGGTTTAACCAAGGTTCCCACCTCTAGGGGGGTATGCTCCTAGGGCATGGTGACGAACCCAGACGATTGTTTAGCCGCAGGAAGGAGACAAGATGCGAGCAGTGTTAATGGCTGGCGGTTCCGGGACGCGATTGCGCCCACTCACCTGCGATCTGCCAAAGCCGATGGTACCGATCCTGAATCGCCCCATTGCTGAGCACATCGTTAACCTGCTGAAGCGCAACGGCATCCACGAGGTGATCGCCACCCTGCACTATCTGCCCGATGTCATGCGCGACTACTTCCAGGACGGGCGCGACTTTGGGGTGCAGATGACCTACGCCGTGGAGGAGGATCAGCCCCTCGGCACAGCGGGCTGTGTGAAAAATATTGCCGATTTGTTGGACGACACCTTTTTGGTGATCAGCGGCGACAGCGTTACAGATTTTGACCTGCAAGCGGCGATTCGCTTCCACCGGGAAAAGGGATCCAAGGCCACCCTGGTGCTGACCCGTGTGCCCAACCCGATTGAGTTTGGGGTGGTGATTACCGACGCCGAGGGCCAGATCCAGCGCTTCCTAGAAAAACCCTCCACCAGCGAAATTTTTTCCGACACCGTCAACACCGGGACGTACATCCTGGAACCGGAGGTACTGGACTACCTGCCCGCTAACCAAGAGTCGGACTTCTCCAAGGATCTCTTCCCCCTGCTGTTAGAAAAGGGCGAACCGATCTATGGCTATGTGGCCGATGGCTACTGGTGTGATGTGGGCCACCTGGAAGCCTACCGGGAGGCCCAATACGATGCCCTGCACCGCAAGGTCGTGGTCAATTATGCCTACCCGGAGACAGAATCGGGGATATGGGTGGGCGACAATACTTATATCGACCCCACCGCCGAACTGCATCCCCCGGTCATGATTGGCAACAACTGCCGGATTGGGGCGCGGACAGTGCTAGAACCCGGAACGGTAATCGGCGACAACGTCACCATCGGCAACGATGCGGATCTGAAGCGTCCGATCATCTGGAACGGGGCCATCATCGGGGATGAAGTTCACCTGCGGGCCTGTAGCATTGCGCGGGGAGCCAGGGTAGATCGGCGTTCCCACGTCCTAGAGGGGGCGGTGATTGGGCCGCTCTCCACCGTCGGCGAAGAGGCCCAGATCAGCCCTGGGGTGCGGGTTTGGCCAAGTAAGCAAATTGAATCAGGGGCCATCTTGAACATCAATTTGATTTGGGGCAACACGGCACAGCGCAATTTGTTTGGTCAGCGGGGTGTCTCCGGGCTGGCCAACATCGACATCACGCCGGAATTTGCCGTCAAACTGGGAGCCGCCTACGGTTCCACCCTCAAGCCCGGTTCCCACGTCACCGTCTCGCGGGATCAGCGCACTATTTCCCGCATGGTGTCTCGCTCGCTGATCGCGGGGCTGATGTCCGTGGGAGTGAACATCCAAAACCTAGAGGCCACCGCCATCCCCGTGGCCCGTAGCGTGATTGCCCAAATGCCTGTGGTAGGGGGCATCCATGTGCGGCTACACCCCATCCGCCCCGACCATGTGCTGATTGAGTTCTTCGACGAGCACGGCATCGACATCGCCAAGGGTAAGGAAAAGAAAATCGAAGGAGCTTACTTTAAGGAAGACCTACGCCGTTCCGCCATCGACGAAATTGGCACCGTCACCACTCCGGCCCAAACCGTTTCCACCTACACGACGGCCTTTGAGAAACACCTCAATGTGGAGGCGGTGCTCAGCAGTCAGGCCAAGGTGGTGATTGATTACGTTTATGCTGTTTCCGGGGCGGTGCTGCCACAAATTTTGGGCAAGTTCGGCTGCGATGCCGTGGTACTCAACGCCAGCCTGCGTCAGTCGCCCCTCTCCCCCGACGACCGGGAGGTGATGCTGGGCCAACTGGGCCAGGTGGTGCGGGCACTCCGGGCCACCTTTGGGGCACAGGTCTCCGCCAACGGTGAGCAGCTTATCCTTGTCGATGAAATGGGGAGCCAAATTCGCGGCGAAACCCTAACCGCCCTGATGGCCCACATGATGCTGACCTGCCATCCCAAGGGCACCATCGTGGTTCCGGTGCAAGCCTCCGGGGCGGTGGAACACATTGCCCGTCGCCACGGTGGCCAGGTGATTCGCACCAAGGCCAACCCCACGGCCCTGATGCAAGCCTGCCAGGAAAACCCCAATGTCGTCCTCGGCGGTAGCGGCGACATGGGCTTTATTTTCCCCGAACTGCACCCCGGCTTCGATGCCATGTTCTGCATCGCCAAGCTAATTGAAATGCTCAGCCTGCAAGACCATTCCCTCGGCCAAATTTGGTCAGACCTGCCCCGCATCACCCATCGCACCCAAACCCTGCGCTGCCCCTGGACGGTGAAGGGTGCCCTGATGCGCTACCTGGTAGAGGAAACGCCCCAGGAACACCTAGAACTCATTGACGGGGTTAAAATCTTAGGAGACAACCCCGACGACTGGGTGCTGGTGCTGCCCGATGCCGGGGAACCCCTCGTCCATCTGTTTGGCAACAGCCAAAACCGAGACTGGCTCGATGCCACCATGGACAAGTACCATAACCAGGTGCAACAGTTTATTGACCAAGCCCAGGGGATGCCCTCCCAGGCACTCTAAGCCGGGGTGTCCGTGGCCCCAAGCCCGTCTGGGTCTTTATCTGGTCAACGAACGGGTCAGACCACTGGGTCAGCCAACTGGTTAGCCAAATGGGCCACTTAATCCGGGTATCTAAGGAGATCAGCCGATGAACAACTGTATGCTTTTGGCGGAAATCGTCCAAGCCCCCCAACTCCGCTACACCTCAGATAACCAGCTTCCCGTGGCCGAGTTTGTCGTGCAGTTTCCGGGCCTGCGGGAGGGCGATCCGGTCTCCCAAATGAAGGTGGTGGGCTGGGGCAATCTGGCCCAAGAAATCCAGGAAAACTACCAGGTAGGGCAGCGCGTCCTCCTGGAAGGTCGCCTGGGCATGAACACCGTTGAACGGCCCGAAGGCTACAAAGAAAAACAGGCGGAACTCACCGTCCAGCGCATCTACAACGCCGGAACCTTCGCCACCATGCCCATGGCCGCCCCCACCCCCCTCACGGCCAACGCCCCCGCCGCTACATCCGCCGCCCCCCGTCCTGCGGTAGCCACCCCTCGCCCTGCTGCCCCACCCCCCAGCCCCGCCGCCGATTCCGATCCCGGTATTAATTACGACGAAATTCCCTTTTAACAATGTCCCCTCAGCCCACCCTGACGGGAAGCAAGCTACACCCCCATCCCTTCTCCCACGGGGAGAGGGGGACTAGAACCACATCCTTGGATGGGTAACGATGGTGCAAGCGCTTTCTCAACCCCTCACCTTTGACTACTTTCTAGAGATGACTATGGCCGCAAGCTGCTCGACTACGAAGCCATGGGCATTCCTGAATATTGGATTGTGGGTTTTCGTGCCCTCGGAGCCCAACGGTTCATTGGTTCTCCCAAGCAGCCCGCCCTTTCGGTGTATCGGTTAGTGGAAGGCGAATATCAGTCCAACCGTTCCGTGGTGCCGACAGAATCGCCTCTGTGGCCTTTCCCCAATGAGATCTATCCGCAGAAACCATCTTCCAAGCGGGGTTGCCAACGGCTCCACAACACGAAGCATGATCTCATCCTTGCTACTCCCCTGAGTCAGATTGATCTCATCCTTTTCTATAATTGGGGGGTATTGCCCATCGGGGATTGGTGCCGTGGACTTGTTTAAGCAATGGGGTTTTACCGCCGAAAGTTGGAAGGGCCAGCGCGGAGAATATTGGGTGCTGGCCCAAATGGTGCTGTTGGCCGCATTTGGGGTTGTTCCTCGCTACCAGCCCGTTGATCTGGCGGGGTTGCCCCTTGCGGTACGCTATGGGGTGATGGGGCTGGCCGGGGCCATCGGTCTGTTTGCCCTAGTCTTGCTGGGCAAGGGCTTGATAGATCTAGGCCAAAACCTCACCCCCCTGCCCTACCCCCGCGAAGATGGGGAATTGGTGCAGACAGGAGTTTACGGTTGGGTACGCCACAGTCTGTATAGCGGACTCATTTTGGGTACCTTAGCCCTCAGCCTGTGGCAGTTTAGCCTCAGTCATTTGGGTCTGTGTCTTACCCTGTTTGCCGTGCTTAATGTCAAAGCCACCAAAGAAGAAGGATGGCTGCAAGAGCGCTATCCCCACTACAACGACTACCAACAGCGGGTTAAAAAGCTCATTCCCTGGATATTTTAGGTATTCTGTAAGTCACCTATGTCACCAACCTGGCTGATTGGAAAAAGTAGCTGATGGACTCAACAGTCACTTAATAAGTCATCCCATCGCTAGTCGTAGAGGCTAGGGCCGACAAGACCTTCCTTAACCCAGAAATTGGTGACCGATATAGTGGTTACCCAGCTGACTGCCTGACACATCTTTATGCCGCCTCCCAGGGGGGCAATTGACATCGTATGGACTGGATCCTAGAGAACCAGATGCGGTCATAGTACTGGTCTTCGGCGTTTTTAGAGGCAAAGCAGGGTTCAGGGTCAACGGTGAGCAGGGGGATGGGTTGGAGCAACGGACGCCCTTTGTTGACGGCACCCTTGAGCCAGCGGAGG
>NZ_JACJRS010000103.1 GCF_014697375.1 Phormidium sp. FACHB-1136 | reverse complement strand
GCTTAGATGCGGCCCTTTATGAACCCGCTCCGCCCCGGGACGCCCACACCATCGGTCGTCCCCGCAAAGTCGGGCAACGCTTACCCACCCTAAAAACTCGCTTGGAGAATGCCACCACCCGCTGGCAGTGCCTGACCCTGGAGGACTGGTATGGTCATCAACCTTATCCGTTAGAGTGGGTGTCGCAAACCGCCGTGTGGTATCACACGGGACTTCCCCCTGTCCCTATTCGTTGGGTCTTAGTCCGTGCCCCGCTGGGCCAGTTGGAGCCTCAGGCCTTTCTCTGCACGGATTTGGAGGCCACACCCGCCCAAATCTTGCTCTGGTTTCGGCAACGCTGGCAAGTCGAAGTCACCTTCCAGGAAGTCCGCGCTCATCTTGGTGTCGAAACCCAGCGGCAGTGGTCTGACTTCGCGATCCAACGCACGACGCCTGCCCTATTGGCCCTGTTCTCGCTGGTCGTGCTCCTCACCCAGCGCCTGCACCCCAACTTTATCTTCCCCCTCCCTCATACCGCCTGGTACACGACGCCTTGCCCGACCTTCGCGGATGCCTTGGCCTTCGTCCGTCGCTATCTATGGGCCTCTCGGCTTTTGCAGACATCACCCGATGACCTGGAGTACGTTAAAGTCCCTCGCCCTATCTTCGACACCTGGACCGAGTTACTCTGCCATGCCGCTTGATTGGATAAAGTCGAGCCGATGACCTGGAGTACGTTAAAGTCCCTCGCCCTATCTTCGACACCTAGACCGAGTTACTTTGCCATGCCGCCTGATTGGATAAAGTCGAGCTAAGACTATTTTCTGAAAAGCGCTACCAGTAGCGTTCAAGTTTTAGAAACCTTACTAAAAAGCACTACCTGTGACATTAGTCTAAACAAAAGTTATTGAAGTACTTGGCTTATCCCGAACTCAAGTTAGTGTAGGATACTCGAAATTTACTCTATCAAAAATACAAATGGTTCGTTTGTTTGAACCGTTGAAATTGCGTAGGATGGCCATTCCAAACCGTGTATTTATGTCGCCGATGTGCATGCACCTTGCACAGAATGGCCATCCTACCGATTGGCATCAGGTGCATTACGGGGCGCGGGCGGTAGGCGGGGTTGGCTTGGTGATGGTTGAAGCCACCGGAGTCCTACCTGAGAGACGCATCAGCCCGGGGTGCCTGGGCTTGTGGTCAGAGGCTCACGCTGTGTCGTTGCGGCTGGGCCGTGAACTGCTACTCAACCCCCATTGGCCGCTTTACGCTGCGGATCAGCTAGGGGTTTCAGTCAACTGGTCACATTCCTACCGACGGGGCAAATTTCGTCCGGAAGGGATGCAACACCATGCATCACGGTGCGTGCCAGACCAAAGATCCGGCAGTGAAGGGGTTCCACACTAGGCCGAGGTCTAACCCGATCCGCCATCCTCTACAGTGACAACCATGTCTAAACCTAAGACGTATTCTTCAGAAGCCGGAATTAACGATTGCCCATCTCCAACCACTCGAGCGTATTGGGTTGATCTATTGAGCAAAATGGCGCATTCCCTGCTGGCCGCACTCGCTGAGGACAGGCTCAAAGTGGCGATGCCGATTGAGGCGAGGACTCGTGAATTAGTGGCCCTGAGGCAACGCTATTCGCATCTTGAGGGTTTTGCGCGCCTGCTCTCGGGGCTTTCACCTTGGCTGGAGTTGGCGGATGACGGCACCCCAGAAGGCGAGACACGGACACAGATGGCTTACCTGGCAAAGCAGTCGCTGGCCAACGCCGTTGATCCCAAGGCGCAGGATTTTATGAATTTCTCGGACGGCGATCAGCCGTTGGTAGACGCGGCCCATCTGGCCCTTGCTCTGCTCCGTGGCCCATCCCTGTGGTTCCAGGCGGAGCCCACGACGCGAAGGCATATCGTCGAAGCCCTCAAAAGTACTCGGCTGATCAAACCCGGATATTACAATTGGCTGTTGTACAGTGCCTTGATCGAGGTATTTTTTTTGCAAATAGGCGAAGACTATGATCGAGTTCGCATCGATTACGCCCTCCGCCAGCATGACCTTTGGTATAAGGGAGACGGTGCCTTTGGCGACGGGCCAGAGTTTCGCTGGGACTACTACAATAGCTTTTCCATTCAGCCGTTATTGCGGACTATTCTCGCCGCCATATCAGACACGCATACCGAATATGCGGATATGCAGGGGCGGTTTGATCAGATTTCGGCCCGTTACGCGCTGGTCTTAGAGCGGCTGATTGCTGAGGATGGCAGTTTTCCGGCGTTAGGCCGTTCCGTTGTGTACCGCTGTGGCGCATTCCAGCATCTTGCCAATGAGGCCCGCCTCCAGCGCTTGCCGGATGAATTGCCACCAGGGCAGGCTCGTACGGCGCTTTCCGCCGTCATTGCCAAGACCATGGGTGCGGAGGGAACCTTCGACGCGGATGGGTGGTTGAGACTCGGTCTGTGCGGATACCAGCCGTATCTGGCCGAGGACTATATCTCCACCGGTAGTCTTTATATGGCGGCCTTGGCCTTTCTTCCCCTCGGTTTGCCCGCCCATGATCCATTCTGGGCCGACGATCCGGTGCCCTTTTCTGCCCAAAAGGTGTGGGCGGGCCGCGACGATGCCCTGCCGGATCATGCGTTAAGGTTTTTCGCGGCGCGTCGGGAAGACGGTTACTGGGCCGATGGGCCAATTCCTCGCGCCGACCGCAGCCAGATATCCGGATGGAGTGGAGTATTTTGAAGCCCCTGCCCGCCCGCCCCAACCAACGGCCTGTACTGGGGCAAGGCGCATTCCCCTGGCCATTCACCTTTCATTGAACGGGATCAACTCATGTGCGGAATAGCCGGAATGGTACTGCGAGGTGCCGCTGTCGATGAATCGATGATGCAGCCGATGGTGGAACAGCTTCAGCACCGAGGCCCGGATGGCATGGGGATGTTTCTCGAGGGTGCTTTCGGGCTGTGCCATACCCGATTATCGATCATCGACCTCGATGGAGGCCGCCAGCCGTTGCTCCACGCCAAGGACAGGCTGGCTGTAGTGGCCAATGGTGAAATTTACAACTTTGTCGAACTGCGTGAGCAACTGCAAGCTGAGGGCCGAGGGTTTGCAACGCATTCCGACTGCGAATGCATCCTGCACACCTATGCCCAGGATGCTCACGGTTTCGTCGATAGGCTACACGGGATGTTTGCCTTTGCGTTGTACGACAGCGTTCGGAAAAAGCTCATTCTCGCCCGTGACCGACTGGGCATCAAGCCGCTGTTCTACGCTGTTCTACCAGACCGACTGGTCTTTGCATCGGAGATCAAGGCCCTGTTGCCGATGCTGCCAAGACAGCCTGCTATCAACCCCTCTGCCCTTTCCCAGTTCCTCCACAACCATTGCAGCAGCGGCGAGGAGACCATCTTTCAGGGTGTCCGGCACGTTGCACCCGGCGAGATTATCGAAATTGATGGGCAGCTCAACGTTTCCCGACGATGGTATTGGAACCCATTCCATGTGAAGACGCGCCCACCGGAAACGCTGCATTTGGAGGATGAGTTCGACCATCTCTTTGGGCAGGTGATCAAAGAACATGCGCGTTCCGATGTTCCCTATGGGCTGTTTCTGTCGGGCGGCAATGATTCAGCGATTTTGCTGGCCATGCTGGCCCGTTTTCAGGATAAGCCGGTACGGACGTTTTCGATTGGTTTCGAGGGGGCCAGGTTGGTTGATGAACTGGACGCCGCCGAACGCATCGCCGGAGTTTTTGGCAGTCAACATACGTCGATACGCATGAGCCAAGCGGCGTTTTTCAAGCGGATCCCCTACACCATTTGGGCCGCTGACGATTTGATGCGCGACAACGCCAGCCTACCAACATCCTTGCTCTCCGAAGTGGCCAGCCGCGAGCTGAAGGTGGTCTTTTGCGGTGAAGGTGGCGACGAGGTGTTCGGGGGGTATCCCCGCTATTACACGGGGCGATGGAGATGGCTGCTTGAAAACTTGCGTGCGCCCGGTTCGGGGGGCTTCCGCACACGCAGCGACTGGTCGGACAAGCTTTCCCAGTGCTTGCTCGGTGGTGAGTTGTCGCGCCAGTGGGGATCTTTCCGCCAGCACTACATCGAGGCTTGGCAATCCACTCCACCGTCCTGGAGCCATTTGCAGCGATGTCAATATACTGACATCGCCACCGATCTGACCGATAGCCTGCTGGTCAAGTCCGACCGCATGATGATGGGTTTCGGCTTAGAAGGCCGAGTACCCTTCCTAGATCACCGCGTCGTGGAATTCGGCCTTTCCCTGCCCGATCACCTCAAGGTGAGTCGGGGACGTCCGAAGGTCTTCCTGCGTCGCTGGGCCGAACGCTATCTGCCCAAAAATCATTTGTACATGCCCAAGAAAGGCTTCGCCGTGCCTGTCCGCGAATGGCTCAGCGGGGATTTCCTTGATCGGCTCGAATCTCGGCTTTGGGCCAACCCGGCCATCAATACCTGGTTCAACACGGCAGGGTTTCCGACGCTGTTTCAGATGCAGCGCAAAAACGGTGGTGCCAGCCGGGAAATTTTCGGCCTCATGCAGTTTGCTATCTGGCACCGACTGTTCGTGGAACAGCCCGGAGCTCGGCCTAGCCCAGACGAGGACCCGCTGGACTGGATCAGCTAAGGCCGACGAATCGGCAGTTGATCCGCATAGGGAAAGAACGCTTCATACATTTGGGTCTGCAACGTCGGGCCTGCGGTCAGAATGTCCCCGGTTTCTAGGGAGCTGCCACCTCCAGCGAAATCAGTCACAATCCCGCCCGCTTCCTGGATCAGCAGGATCCCGGCGGCGATATCCCAAGGTTTCAGCCCCATTTCCCAAAAGCCGTCGATGCGCCCACAGGCAACCCAGGCGAGATCCAAGGCCGCTGCTCCACATCGGCGGATATTGGCACCTTCGGCGACGATGGTGCGCATCATGTCGAAATAGGTGCTGTTATCGCTCGGATACCACAGCGGAAAGCCCGTGCACAGCAACGATCCGGCCAGCCCCGACTTCTCGGTGACACGCATCGGTCGTCCATTCAAGGCCGCCCCTCCGCCACGGACGGCGGTGAACAGTTCGTCACGGGTCGGGTCATAGATGACTCCGCATTCGAGACAGCCAAAATTCAGTAAGGCGATAGAAACGGCAAACTGGGGAAAGCCGTGCAGGAAATTGGTCGTGCCGTCCAGAGGATCGATGATCCAGGTGAACTCGCTGTCGCAACAGCCTTGGTATCCGGCCTCCTCGCACAAAAACGAGTGCCCAGGGTAAGCCTGACTCAGAATTTTGACGATCTCCCGCTCCGCATCGTGATCCACCTCGCTGACAAAATCGTTGAGCCCCTTGCTCATAATGGTGAGCGAGCTCAGTTGATCGGCCTTACGAAGGATCACGGCTGCGGCAGCACGAGCCGCCGCTGTGGCATCCACTAAAAACGCGTTCATGGCATAGGACATGGTCGTTGCACGATGGATGTTCACAGGTAAAGCACGCCCCTACGCGCACTACCGACGAGCCTTCCCCACCGCGTGGCGCTGCGGTAGAGCCAAGTGGCTTGGCGGGGCTTTTCGCCGACGAGCCAGGGTAGATGGGTCACGATCCAGCCCCATTCCCTACCTGCCTGCCGGAGGTCTGACCGGGGCATACCATCACTGCGGTACGTTTTGAAGAGTTGAGGATGGGAGCGACCGTAGCAGTAAGCTTGGTGAGCAATTCCGGCCAAGTCGGAACGCAGCCGATAGTGCATGATGGCGGTGGGCGCGTAGCCCATGCTGGCCCCGGCAAGCTGGCCGCGCCAGAAAAATTCCACATCAGTGGATCCATAGCGATAGCTTTCATCAAAGCCTCCCATCCGCTGCCACACGTCCCGGTGCATTCCGGCATTGGCGAACGGCGTGTACGGCAGAAAGCCGAAACTGTCTAACAGTCCGTCGAAGGTCTTCAGCGGCCTAGCGGCCAAGGCAACCTCGTCGTTGAGGGTTTTTCGCTCAATGCAACCTCCCACCATATCGTGATGCCCCAGGGCCTCGGCCATCGCGCCGACCCAGTTGACATCCGCAATATCATCGGCATCGCAAAACAGCAGCAACTCACCACGACTGGACTGACTGCCTGCATTGCGGGCATGGTTGGCACCACGAGCCGCCGCCGCATCAACCAAGCGCAAGTTGGGTAGCCGCCCCATCCAGTCGTTCACGATGTCACGGGTACCGTCCTGGGAGCCGTTGTCAGCCACAATGACTTCCCAATTGCCGGTATAGGATTGCCGGCTGAGCGCATCCAATTGCTCGTGGATGGTTGAGGCACTGTCGCGGGCCGGGATCACGACAGAAACGAATCCGGACTCAGACTTCACAATTCATAACACCCTGACTGCTTAATAAGCCTCATCTGACCCGCGTAGGGGCCTAATCCAGCGACGCTAGACGCCCCACATTGGGTGGCCAGGGTGAGAGCATCCCTTGCGTCGGCAAAAGCCGCCAACCCATAGGTCAGGGCGGCAGCAAAGCTGTCACCAACGCCATAGCTATCCACAATGGGGCCCGGAGGTTGCATGGGCGGGTAAGCATAGGCTGGCGAACCAGACAACGTGTAATACCCCCCCGCTTCGCCATTGGTAGAAACGATAAGGCTTGGCGGGAGTGATAGCAGATTGGGATTGTAGCGTTCTGCCGCATCGCGGGCGCTGCCGACCAGGGCATCTAGGGGGACAGCAGCAGCAGCAGCGGTCAGTAGTTCACGACAGGTCACTACCAACTTTCCCGCAGATCGCGCCCACCGCAATACCTCTGGGTCGCCAGCCGCAAAGTATATCGCCTGGTAGTCGGCAAACCTGTCCCAGGGCAAGAGATCGTCGGGGCAGGGTTGCAGACGCTGGCCGATGGTCACGGTGGTGCGTTCGCCAGTGGCATCCACTAGGCTAACGGCCTCGCGAGTCGGCTGATCTCGAAGGGCGGCAAATACCTCAACTCCCTGACTTTCGAGTTCCGCTCGTGACCTGCGACCCGCAAAGTCATCTCCCAACGCCGTAAAGAAGGCGCAGTGGCCTGCCAGCTTCGCCAGTTGTACCGCCGCTACTGCGCCACCGCCCGCCGCGCCTTCCCAAACCAGATCGGCATGGGTTACATCGCCAGCCACCGGAACATCATCAACGCGCACAATTCGAGTCCACTCGACGTGGCCGATCACTGCAACCCTCGGCGCATTCCAATTATTTTTGTTTAGATTTATTAAACAAGAGGGCCATGTATGGGATCGAGATGGCCATGGGTCTATTCCGCTACCGTCAACCGACGTTATTGAGACCTGGGATAGCGCCAGATCGGGGCTGTGGGAAAGCCTGTCGCTCATAGAATGCGACTCATAGGTGTAATTAGCAAAACAATCTTACATGGGGCATTCAGAAAGTCAATTAGCCTAAATTTTCCTTACGTTGAGACTCAGATCAGCCGTAGGCCTGCCCGACAGGCCGCGCCAAACACACCTACAGCAGGGTCGGTAATCGCCTGGATGGGAACGGGCTCCAGCACCGCACGGAGACGGCCCTTAGCGAGAAAGGGCTCCAGGAAAGTCGGGGATCGCAACCCCTCAATCTGTTTAGCCGCCGTACCACCTGCCAACCAGATACCCCCCATGCTCAGGCTGCTCAGGGCCAAATCGCCGGTGACAGAACCGTAGGCACCCAGCCAGAGGTTCAAGGCCTCCTGGGCAAGGGAATCTCCGGCCTGGGCCGCCGCCGCCACTGCTTCGGGCCAATCTTGGTCGTCTTCTGTTCGGTCTGCGGCCCAGGGGGGGCGAGACCCGACGGGATGCCGCTCCGCCAGCAGCCAGCGGGCCACCGCCCCCAGGCCCATACCACTCACTACCCGCTCGATGGAGAGACGTTCGACGCCCAGGTCAGCCTTGAGCCATTGGGCCATGCGCCACTCTGCTTCGGTGCGGGGGGCGAAGGTGCCATGGCCCGCTTCAGTGGCGATGCCGATCAGACCGTTGGTTGTCGGCACCCCCATGGCCACCCCCAACCCCGTGCCTGCTCCCAGCACCAGTCTCGGAGCCGTCTCCATGGCCGCCCCCGCCCGCACGGAGCTTACCTGGGCGGGTTGAAGGTGGGGCAGGGCATCGATGATCACCACGAAGTCGTTGACCAGTTCCACTCGGAGCAGGCCGCAGTCTCGGGCTAGACGGTGCTCCTCAAGCTGCCAGTGAAGCGTGGTCAGGGTGACTTGGCCATTCCGTACTGGCCCAGCTACAGCAAAGCAGGCGACCTCCGGCCTACCCAAACCTTCGGCCTCCTGGGTCCGAAGGAAGGCTTGCACCATGGGGGCTAGATCGGGCCACGCAGCGGAGGGATAGCGCCGCTCACTCAGGCACTGGAGCCCCGTGGCAGAGTAGCGATAGAGACTGAGGAGAGATTTGGTACCGCCGATGTCGCCAGCCAGCAGAAGCGTCACTCTGCGACTCCTTCATTCATCGGCAGCCGATAGATCTGATTAGCCATCAGCCAGCCAGGGAAATCATTGGCATGGGTTGCTTTCATGGTGCTAAAAAACAACTCAATTGAGCCTAGGGCTAACAAGTTTATCATGATCGTGGGATCAGGGAATTCCCATGCCATAATGCACCGATGATCGTCAAGACACCCCTATGCCCACCGTCTTCATCACCGGTGCCAACCGTGGCCTCGGCTTAGAATTTTGTCGGCAATATGGCGAAGCCGACTGGAGAATTCTGGCTACATGCAGAGACCCGCAGACGGCCCATGAATTGAACAGTCTGACCGAGCGCTATCCCAACCTCAGTATCCATGCCTTGGACGTAGCCGATTTCTCCGCCATCGACCGGTTGGCCGATGCGCTGGCGGGCGAAGCCATTGATGTGTTGCTATGTAACGCAGGTATCTTCGGCGACCATGACGGCATCCGCTTCGGTTCCCTCGACTACGAGCGCTGGCTGGAAGCATTCGTCATCAACGCTAGCGCTCCCGTGAAGTTGGCTGAAGCCTTTCTGTCTCAGGTCAAGCGTAGTGATCGCCGCCTGATCGTCGCCATGTCAACGTGGTATGCCAGCATTGCTGACAACACCGACGGCGGATCCATCATCTACCGCTCTACCAAGGCGGGCCTCAACGCCGCGATGAAAAGCCTATCCATTGACCTGCGTGATCAGGGGATCGGCGTGTTGATCATGCATCCGGGCTGGGTACCCACCGACATGGGTGGCCCGGATGCACCGATTGACCGAGTAGACAGCATTGTGGGCATGAGAAGCGTCTTCGACAGCTTTTCCCTCGAAAGGCATAGCGGACAATTTCTTGATTTTGAAGGGAGCAGTGTGCGATGGTAAACCGCTACCCGACCAAAGCCTATGCCTAGCGTAATCGTTACCGGTTCCTGCCAAGGCTTGGGGTTAGAATTCTGTCGTCAATACGCTGCGGCAGGCTGGCGGGTGCTGGCCACCTGTCTTGCTCCCGACACAGCCGACACCCTAACCCAACTCGCCGCCCAGTTCCCCCGCGTCACGGTGCTGGCCCTGGATGTGACGGATTTCGCGGCCATCGATCGACTGGCCGAGTCTGTAGCGACCGATGCCATCGACCTGCTGATTTGCAACGCAGGGGTCAATCCCGACAATGCCGGGCCGGGCTTTGGGTCGCTTGACTATGGTGCTTGGAGGGAGGTGCTGACCATCAACACCCTGGCTCCAGTGAAACTGGTAGAAACCTTCCTCCCCCACCTTAAACGGGGCAGGAGGCGTCAAGTCGCCGTCATTTCCAGTTGTATGAGCAGTATCGCCAACAACCAAAGCGGCGGCTACATCACCTACCGGGTTAGCAAGACCGCGCTGAATGCCTCCATGCGGAGCGTTGCCGTGGACTTGCAACCCCACGGTATCTCCGTCTTGCTGTTGCACCCCGGCTGGGTGAGAACATCCATGGGTGGGCCGGATGCCACGCTGAGCCCGGAGGAAAGCATCACGGGCCTACGCCGGGTGATTGAGGCCGCGTCGCCTGCCCAAAGTGGACGCTTGTTTGATTTTGAAGGCAAGGAGATGCCGTGGTAAACCCATAGACACCTTGGCAACCCCTGCGGTTCTACCGCAGGCTAACGAAGCCGCCAACCCCGGATTCCTAGGACACAGACCTATGCCCACCCTTGATTCCAACCTATCGACGAATACAGCCGCCGTCATGCCCGCCCTGGTTTATACCGGGCTTCAGGCAGGCGTTGAGCTAGCCACCCGTCCGGTTCCTGCGATCTCCGGGGTCGATGACGTGCTCGTGCGGGTCGCCGCCACGGGCGTCTGCGGAACCGATCGTGGTATCCTGCTTGGGAATTTTCCCGCCGTATCCGGGGTCATCCTCGGCCACGAAGCCGTCGGCGAAGTCGCGGCTGTCGGCCCCGCCGTGTCCTCGTTGCGAATCGGCGACAGGGTCGTTATCAACCCCACCTACTATTGCGGCACCTGTCGGCCCTGCCGCCGGGGTTCGCCAGCCCACTGCCAAGCTAAGGAAGGACGGGAGATCGGTGTGGATTGTGACGGCACGATGGCGGGCTATATCGCCCTGCCGGAGCGTTTCGCCCACCCCCTGCCAGACGGGATGAGCCTGCGCCGAGCCAGCCAAGTTGAACCGCTGGCCTGTGTGCTGAACAATCTGGAGGCCGCTGCACCCAGGCCCGGTGACCATATCCTGATTTTGGGAGCTGGGCCAATCGGTACCCTCTGTGCGTTCGTTTTGGCCGCGCAGGGTGCCCGAGTTAGCCTGGCGGAGCGGGATCCCCAGCGGGCTGAACTAGCGAGATCGATTTTGCCCAACCGCGTCTCCGTTAGTGCCGGGCCGACGACAGCCCTCAGACCGGACGTGATTATCGATACGGTGGGCATCCTGCTAGAAGAGGCCCTAGAGCGGATCGAGGACGGGGGGACGGTGGTCGTGATGGGCGAACGCGAGGGTGTTGGAGCGATGGTCGCCCTGAGATCCCTCGTCACCCGAGGGCTGCGCGTTGTGGGCGCTGGCCCCTATTCTCCCCGTGATTTTGAACTAGCGCTAGACTTGGCTGACGACTTGCCCCTGGAAGCGCTGATCACCCATGATCTGCCGCTCGAACGGTATGCCGAGGGTTTTGGCTTGTTAGGCGCTGGGCCGTTGGCTACCGGAGGCTACGGTGCCATGAAAGTGTTGCTGGTCTCCAACGAACGGGGGCTGTCATGAGGCCCTGGGTCGAGGACGGCGTCCTTTTCGTAGACGGCAAACCGTGTCTGCTGTTAGCTGGGGAATACCCGTACTACCGCGATCCCCCCGCGTTGTGGCTACCCAAGCTCCGCGCCATGCGGCTGGCTGGATTGGAGGTGGTGAGCTTCTACATTCCTTGGCGACATCACGAAATGATGCAGGCGAACAGCGAGCGGGTGCTGGTGTTCGACGCTGATGGCAACCGGAATCTGGTCGGATTCCTGCGCCAAATCCAGGCCGCCGGACTTCTCGCCTTGCCCAAACCCGGCCCCTTCGTTCATGCCGAACTGCCCTTCGGTGGCCTGCCAGATCGGCTCAGCCCCAGCCTCGATGCTGCCCTCTGCGCCGCCGTATCAGTAGTGGACGATCCCGTCAGATCCCAGCGATTGGCGCTACCCTCCCCTTTCGATCCCGTGTTCTTGGCGGAGTCTGAGGATTGGCTCCATGCCGTTGGGGATCAGCTACGCCCGTGGCTCTATCCAGAGGGGCCGATTGTGTCTGTCCAAATCGGCAATGAAGGCCATTACGGCGAAATGGCCCTCGCCTTGAGCAGTCTAGATTATTCGGACTGCGGCTTGGCCGATTTCAAGCGTGCTCACCCCAACCTGGAGGCATCACTCACCAAGCAAACGCCAGCCCCGGTCGAAGCGTTGACCAACTATCTAGCTTGGGGCGCTTGGAGTGCCCAAACGACCATGCAGGGATTGGAGCGTATGGCTAGCCACCTTGGCGTGGATGTTCCGGCCTTCGCCAACCATGCTCCGCCAAAGCCCGATAGCGCCCGACCGGGGGATTACTATAACTCGTGGGTGGCGCGGAGTGGGGCCAGATCATCCACCATCCATTACGCCTATACGAGCTGGGTTGGCAACGTGGTTTGCCAAGACCGAGCCCTCCTCGACTATGTGCTGATGGCCTGCCGCCGTCGCGGCCCCAACCTCGAAGAGAACTGGTCGCTCTCCTGGGTGGAGGCCGATTGTGCCCATGCCTGCGTACCGATTTACACCGCCCTCCTCGGTTTGGCCTGCGGCGCGACCGGGCTGGATGTTTACACCGCCTGTGCTACCTCCGAATGGGGCGATCATCTGGCTATTGACCCAGACTATCTTGCGGAAAGCATGGGCAATCCCAGAGTACTTTCCCCTCCCTACGGCGAAGCCGCGCCCATCACGGCGACCGGGGCAGTCGGCCCCAGCCTACCGCCCATGGCCCTATTGATGCGTTTCCTGAAGTCTGTGGAGGAATGCTTGGCGCGGGCACAGCCAGAACCGGGGCTGAACTTCTGCCTCGATCCATCCTATGCCGCCGTGGCTTTCTGGGAGCCTGCTTGCGATGACCTCCCATCGCCTTCGGCAGCGGACACCTTGATCCCGTTCCTCACCTACTGCTTGCAGCGTCATATTCCCTTTGCCCTCACGGATCCGGATAGTCTAACGAGCGGCCCAATCGTTGCCGCCTCCGGTCGTTGGATGGCGGAGTCTGTGCAGCGAGTGCTCGCCTCCCATGTGCAAGGCGGTGGGGCGCTGTTGCTGCTGGGGGAATTGCCTGATTTGGATGAAGCGATGAATCCCTGCCTCATCCTCGCCGATGCCGTCGACGCGTCGGGGATAACCTACCCGCCGTGCCCTAGGGTGGTCGTTGCCGCCGACACGATTGACATCGGGGAGTGCATCGAGACTTGGTTGACGGGCTTAACAGGTATCCGGCGGTCAGCTAGCAACCAGGATTACCTTGAACTCCGACGTATGGTGCCGGAGAGCGGGAGCCAGTTCGTCTTTTTCTTCAGCCGCCGCGACAACGCTTTGCGAATTACCGCCGATGTGGATGGAAAGACCCTGACGTTGGTACTGCCGCCGCGTGGCTGTGGCGTAGCGTTCGTGGCCGCCGGTAAACTAGTGGCTGGCTATTTGAAGGGGTTGAATGAGAAGACCGATGAGGGCGTGGTTCTCGACTGGGTCTACGGCAAAGACCGACTGCTCAGCCGTCATCCCTGTGATGTCTCGTTCCTTCGCCAGGGCGAGATTTTTGAATTCAACACCCAAGGAGGCCCGCCCATGGTGCGGGTTGAGCGATTGAGCAACGACCGATAGATTTCTGTGCAACGTTCTATGCAGCCAATCCAACGCCGCATCCTATTACTCGGTGCCTCCGGCTATGTGGGCGGCGGGCTGTGGAGCGGTCTCTCCCCCCGCCACTGGGTGACCGGGACTTGTTCATCCCGCCGCGTGGCGGAACTCATCCCAATCGATTTGCGCGACGAGACCGCCTTGGCCGCCTTGGCGCAACAGGGGTTTGATCTGGTGATCCATGCTGCTGGTCTGGTAGACCTAGAGCAGTGCGAGGCCAATCCACCGCTTACCCGCGATCTGAATGTGCGATCGGTCGAAGTGCTGATCCAAGCCCTGCATGGTACCTCCACCCGGTTGGTTTATCTGTCGTCTGACAATGTCTTCGATGGTCGTCTTGATGCGTATACCGAAGACGATCCACCCGCCCCCTTAACCGTGTACGGACGCTCTAAGGTGGCCGCCGAAAATCTGTTGAGGGACAGCAGACATGTAGTCGTTCGCATCCCCATTGTCTATGGCAGAAGCCCGTTTTCCGATCGATTCTTCGAGCGTTTCCGCAAAGCAAGGACATTGGCCCAGACCGATATCGTCTGCACCCCCCTGTATTTGCCGAGCCTCGCGCCCGCGCTGGAACAATTGTGGGATTACTCTGGACTGCTCCATTTCGGCGGTAGCGAGGTGATGACACGCTATACCTTGATGAGTCGGATCCGCGATGCCTTACAACTCCCCACCGAGATTGTGCCGGTGCGCAGCGCAGAGTTGCCCGGTGGCCAATTACGCCCCCCCCGCCTGATCCTGCGCAGTAACCGACATTCGTTATCGGGGCCTGGATTGGAGGAAGCTCTCGCTGATCTGAGGAGCATGGCATCGCCGTAGGATCATTGCTGCTAGACCATTAAGGACAAATGGCGCTCGTCATCGAGATCCCCCGGTTCGGCCAACTGTTCGGCCAGCTCGTTGATCAGCAGGGTTCCCATCAGATAGAACCCCAGCGCCAATTGTTCGGGCGACGACGGTGCTCCATCGCACCCCCACTTCGGCTTGCGGTCAGACAATCGACAGGGGGCCTCAGCCAGCACATGCATGTCATGGGTCAACAGTAAACGTGCCCGCCAGCCAGGATCGTTGGCCAGCAGCGGGATTAACCAGGGCTGGTCGGCAATGAACGGCAAAAATCGTTGGATTGCGGTGCGATAACCTAGATACAAGGGTTGGCGAAAGCCAACCTCATACTGTGGCAGTGTCGCGCTGCCACTCCGCTGAATTGCAAAACCCAAGCGCAGGGCAGGATCCCATACGGTCAGACAGAATAGGGTTTTGGCCAGATCGTAGATCGGGTCCCAAGAGTCGGTCGAACCACGGGGGTCGATCACGCGGAAATCCGTCCCCTCCCCGATCAGAATGTTGCGCGTGTTGGCATCGCCGTGGGCGCAAAAACCGAGTCGTGCGGGTCCCATGGCGGCAAGGCGTGGGGCGGCCTGCTCTAGCAAACGCGGCAGCAATACCCCTGGCGCAAGGCAGGGTCGGCCATTCACCACCAACGTTTCCGCCGCGAGATCCTCCGGCAAGGCCCGTGTGAGCATGGGTAGGCGACGCAAAAAACGACCCACCACCACCCGCTCGACATAATCAGGGGGGGCTACTGCCGAAGTCGCCCCGTAGCCGCGCAGAAACATGACCTGGGCATAGGCCTCATACTGGGCAAAAAAGGTGGTCTCTCCATCGGGCAGACGGAGTGGAGCCACCTGGTCTTGGGATGGGTAAAAGGGTGTGGTTTGGCAGGCCCAGTTCCTCCCTTCAATGTTGTGCAGAACGGGCAGGTAATGGCCCCCCAGGCTGGGAGCCTTGGCCCTGATCGCCTCGATCTGCACCACCTTTTGTCGGAAGGAATCCAGGTCGTGACCATCCACAACCCCATCAAGGGCCAGCACGGTCTTCACCGCAAACCGTTCCCCCGCCGCATTCGCAGCCAGCCATACCCGTGCCGAGGAACCGCCATCCAGGATTTCTTGGATGATGTCTAGCTGGAGGCGCTTGCAGACAAACTCAAGCGCCTCAGCATCTGACCTGGCCGAACGATCATCTTGGATATGAATCGTGGTCATAACGGTGCCCTACATCTACCAGCGTATGGATTCCAGCAAGGCACGATGCAGTTCAGGCGTACAGGCCGCTAGGCAGGATTGCTGGTTCAGGGGGCTGATATCCAGCAGTAGGGTACTGTCTAGGGATTCGCCATAGGCATCGGTAATCACCACTCCGGCCCGTTTCGCGAGATAGACGCTGGCCGCGATGTCGTAGGGAAACAAATGCAGGATACTGCCGTGACCGACTCGGCGGAATTCTGCCTCGGTCTCCGGGTAGTCCCGCAGAAGCCGGTTGCCGATGTCTACATAGGCATCCATTTGGCCGGTAATGATGCGGGAAATCGAGAAGGAGGCGCTGTTGACCACGTAGACCCCGCCTCGGTTGGCCGAGGCGTCGATCAGGTGGCCATAGCAGCGGATCATCAACTCGGCGGGATGGCCGTTGAACTCCAGCGTCCAGAACATCCGCTCCAAATCTGTGGTGGTGCCCAGTTGCGGGAGTCCGCCTTCGTAGCCCTCACTCTCGATGCCCGGAGTGGAATCGTCTGCATACAGCCAGTTCCCCGTCTTGATCTCCTGCAAGATGGCAAACTCGATATCGCCAATCGTGGGCGCGGTGCTGTACGGGGCGACAGCAATCGACACGCAAGACATCTCAAAATTGGCCGCTGCACCACGGGTTCCATCGATGGGGTCGATCACAAACACATGGCTTGGGTGATCGCAGAGCTTGCGTAGGCCCTCGCTCTCGGTGTAGACCGCTAGCGGAGCGCCGCTGTCGCGCAAATAGTCCCAAGCCGCTTGCTCGGCCAGCCGATCTACTGGGAATTCCGCATCGCCCCCCTTGGCAATGCCGCTGAGGTAGCGGCTGGGAACATCCCCCCGCCCCTCATGAACGACATCGCGAATGCGTTGCGACAACCCCTGAATGAGCGCCTTCATGCCCGACCTTCCGCTACGTCTAGCAGCAGATGTTCAAAAATATCCAGCATTTCGTCCGCTTCTGCGTGGGTCATAATCAACGCGGGTCGGATGGTAATCGCGTTACCGAAACCGTAGAGCGACGTCCTCATTAACAAGCCACGGTCTTGGGCCACATTGGCAATGTGGTTGGTCAACTTGGCGTCCGGGTTGCCATCGGCATCAACGAAATCAACGCCGATCATCAAGCCTGCCCCTTGGATGTTGGAAATGAACTTGACCTTTGGCGCGAAGGCATTGAGGCGATCCATGATGTGCTTGCCAACCGCCCTCACGTTTTCTAGGAAACCGGGGCGACGAATGACTTCAAGCGTCTTCACGGCAGCCGCCGAAGCAAGAATGTTGCCTCCGTAGGTCGAGTTGATGTGGTAGCCCTCCACCCCCTTCAGCCGTTCCTCCATCAGAATCCCGGCGATTGGCATACCGGATCCGCCAAGGCCCTTGCCAATGGTTAGCATGTGGGGTGCCACGCCAAAATAATCGGCGGCGAACATGTGCCCCGTGCGCCCGAAGCCAGTTTGAATTTCGTCGTAGATCAAAATGATGTCACGTTCGTCACACAGCTTTCGCAGCGCTTGCAAATAGCCATCAGGGGCCACCAGATTGCCGCCGAGGCCGGAGATCGGCTCCAAAATCATGCAGGCAACTCGGCCAGAGCTGGCGTAATCGATAAAGTCGTTGATGCGCTCCACGCACAACAAACCGCAGGTTTCCCGTTCCTGCTTGTAGAAGCAGCGGCGGCAGTCGGGATCTGGCACATGCAGCATACCCGGCAACTGAGCCGTGAACGGCTTGCGGCGGAACGCGGCACCCGAGGCTTGAATCATCCCGATGGTTTGCCCATAGTGACCCCGAAATAGGGAAATCACATCGCTCTTACCAGTGACATGCTGAGCAATCTTGATGGCCCCTTCGTTGGCATCCGAGCCGCCAGAGGCTTTTAGGTGCACTTTGGTGAGGCCCGGAGGAGCCACTTCAGCCAAGGCCCGAACCAAGGCGTTACTGGGATCGGTCTGGAATTTCGAGGTCACATGGATGAGCTTACCAGCCTGATCCCGGATCGCCTCAACAACTTCTGGGTGGGAATAACCTAGGGATAAATTGAAAGTCCCAGCAGAACAGTCTAGATAGCGTCGACCATCCTCGGTGTACACATAAACTCCTTCGCCACGAACAACCTTAAGTTCGTCTGGAAGGAAGTAATAGCTGCACACATTTGGATCGTTAGGGTTTTGCTTGCGTCCGTCGAAGGTAATAGTAGCAGGAGGATTCATAACGGTAGAGCACCAAAGTATCTAAATTGCCTTTAGCGCTAGCAAATCTACCGCAGATCCTTGGAGGCTGTCCGAAGATTAAGGACTTTCTTAACAGGAACGGAATTAATTAACAATCGACAACAATTCTTCTAGGGATTCTATTGACCAATCCGGCAGTGGCTGAGAAGGGTGGGAAACCAGGTATTCTCGTCTAATATGAACAACCTTTAGACCAGCATTTCTGGCACCTGCGACATCATGCTCGAGGCTGTCGCCAACATAGATGGCCTCGGCGGGGGAAATCTGAAGTTTTTCTAAAGCCAGATGAAACAGCTCTGGCGCTGGCTTACTAATGCCATGATCCGATGACATAATAACAACGTCCCACCATGGATCCAGCCCCAGCATTTTGATTTCAGCCTCGGCATAGAGACGATGGGCGTTGGTGACTAACCCAAGCTGATACTTCGTTTTCAGTTGGGCCAAGGTTGGCAAAACATCTGGGAATAGACTGAAGTTTTGAGTGATGAGAGCACGCAACATTTGGAGGGCATCGATCAGCACCTGATCGTCTACGGGCTGATCCACAGCAATCGCTTTTCTAAGCACCGTCACCATGTCAATTTCGGGATAGGGAGTCTGAGGCAGACGGGATTGGTATTCCTGCTGAATCGTCAAAAAGAAGGTCTTGCGTAGCGCTTCGCCATCGCAGTTGATATCTTTATAGCGCAGAAACAAAGCTAGATTTGACCATGGCTCGATGGAGTCTTCATCGAGGTACATGTCAATCAAAGTCTTATACAAGTCAAACAAGATTAGACGTGTTTTCATAAAATAAAAACCTGAGTTCAGAGAATACCCCAAATGGGTATGCACACAATTAGAATATACCGAAATTAATTTTCTGAGCGTTTACAGAAATCCATATTGCTGGGCGTTTTTGCATGAATAGGGTGTTATGAGCAGGGTACAGGTATGGCATAACGCAAGGTACAGGGATAAAACTTAAGGTAAGGGGCTGAAAGCTTGTCCCGTAGCGAGTGAACAAAATGAGGAATAGGGGGTGAGCTAAGGATTAGAAACCTGAGCCAGCCCTCGTAATGAACCCAATGAACTAACTTCAATCAGCCTTGCGCGCTCACCTTCTCCACCAAGGCAGGTTTGGTCTTGTCGAGGTGGGCGACGATGACTCCCCTAGCACTCACTCAGGTGACAGTGGCCACGCAGCCATTTGGCCCTGTCAACAGCGAGGGGCAATTCTCAATAGTGAGGGCGGTTTTTGGGGTAGTGGGGTGTAAGGCTTGAGAAATCGTGGTTTTAGAGTTCGTATTCTTACAGAATAGGAACTACAGATTTCGTCGAGGGTGGGTCATGCCGAAGGTAAGCCGTCGGGGGCAGGCGGAGGTGTTGGGTCAAGAGCAGTTGGCTCAGCTTTGGGCGGAGTTGGATTATCCCCACACGTTGATTACTCAGTTGGCCTACTACACGGGCAGCCGCATTAGTGAGGTCTGTTCTCTGCGGGCCGAAGATATCCGCGCCGGACAGATTGTGATCCACCAGTCCAAGACCGACCGCACGAAGACGGTGGTGATGGTGCCGCCGTTGGAAAGGGCCATCGGTCAGGTGGCCTTACCCAAGGCGGGGTATCTCTTCCCAGCGGCCCCCTGGACAAATGCCACGGTGAAGCAGTACCGCATTCAACGCCAGGGCGGCAGCTATCGTTTCGAGCGGGTGGGAGAGCGGCCCCCCCGACCCCACATTAGCCCCCGTGCGGTGGATAAGGCGTTGCGGCGTACCTGCGACCTGTTGGGCTTTGAGGGGGTCAGTACCCATACCTTTCGGCGGTCGCTGGCGACCCATCTCTATGATGCGGGGGTGCCGCTGAGGCAGATTATGGCGATTACGGGCCATGCCAGTTTGGCGTCGTTGACCAGTTACCTGAACCTGGAACAGCGGGCGGCGGGGGATGCGTTGTTGTTGTTTTTTGGGGGGTAGGATGTCTGGAGGTTTCCGAGAAGGAGAAGATAGACGCCTGACTGCCTGACACATCTTTATGCCGCCTCCCAGGGGGGCAATTGACATCGTATGGACTGGATCCTAGAGAACCAGATGCGGTCATAGTACTGGTCTTCGGCGTTTTTAGAGGCAAAGCAGGGTTCAGGGTCAACGGTGAGCAGGGGGATGGGTTGGAGCAACGGACGCCCTTTGTTGACGGCACCCTTGAGCCAGCGGAGG
>NZ_JACJRS010000102.1 GCF_014697375.1 Phormidium sp. FACHB-1136 | reverse complement strand
TTACCGTTTTTAACCGTACTCGCGCCGTCAGAGCGCTACAACCACAGCCAAGGGCGACGGCACAAAGCGTTAACGGACTGGGCTAGACAAATGCTGGTTCAAGTCCGGCGCTGGCTGGGCCATCGGCCCATGGTGGTGGTGGCCGACAGTAGCTTCGCGGCGCTAGACTTTTTGGCCTCAGTGAGTCATCTGCCCAATCCGGTTCACATCGTCACTCGACTGCGCTTAGATGCGGCCCTTTATGAACCCGCTCCGCCCCGGGACGCCCACACCATCGGTCGTCCCCGCAAAGTCGGGCAACGCTTACCCACCCTAAAAACTCGCTTAGAGGATTCCACCACCCGCTGGCAGTCCCTGACCCTGGAGGGTTGGTATGGTCAGCAAACCTACACCTTAGAATGGGTTTCCCAAACAGCGGTGTGGTACCACACTGGACTTCCCCCCGTCCCCATTCGTTGGGTCTTAGTCCGGGACCCGCTATCCAAGTTGGAGCCTCAGGCCTTTCTCTGTACGGATCTGGAGGCCACACCCGCCCAAATCTTGCTCTGGTTTCGGCAACGCTGGCAAGTCGAAGTCACCTTCCAGGAGGTGCGGGCTCATTTGGGTGTCGAAACCCAGCGACAGTGGTCTGACTTCGCGATCCAACGCACGACGCCTGCCCTATTGGCCCTGTTCTCGCTGGTCGTGCTCCTCACCCAGCGCCTGCACCCCAACTTTATCTTCCCCCTCCCTCATACCGCCTGGTACACGAAGCCTTGCCCGACCTTCGCGGATGCCTTGGCCTTCGTCCGTCGCTATCTATGGGCCTCTCGGCTTTTTCAGACATCGCAAGATGACCTTGAGTACGTTAAAGTCCCGCGCCCTATCTTCGACATCTGGGCCGAGTTACTTTGCCATGCTGCCTAATTGGATAAAGTCGAGCTCAGTCTCCTCGCCGGACTAAATTTCGCTGTAAATTTCAATTCGTTGGGCAAAGGGTTCACCATCGAAGGGTTGTACACCAATGGCAGGATAGTTATCGTCACTGGGGCCAAAAATCCGGGCAATGGGATCGACAAAATACTGAGTTAACCCGTCAAGCGCAGAGCCAAAAAACGAAAGCATGGAGCGTTTCATGGGCGTCACCTTATCCGGTTTACAACGGCTCAAGATCAATGGCACCAAAGGCAAAACCTATGCCAAGAGCCCTAACACCAGGATCTATCAGCTTTCCATCCGAAGAGAATCCCAGCGAAGCATGGATAGAATTTGGTGGATTCTATGGCGACGATTCAACCTTTGTGAAAATCAGGTACCATCAGGGTTTCCCTAACACTTTTATCCTACGAGATCGGTTGCGCTGGATTGAGCCTGGGTGACTAATCTTCACAGATCTATCCCGTCCTGCTCCCAAGGAAATCCCTAGGGCGGTTCTCTGATGGGTGATGCACAACTGATGGGCCCATGAACTAGGGGGTTCAGTCCCTGGTCTGTGTCATATTTTTCCTGAAATCTGCTATGACTCTTGTACCAATATACTGCCATGACTCCTGTTTGCCCTCACGCTTACCCCACCAGAGGCTCGGCTGTCCAGCCCCTTGCGGGGTTGAATTGTTGAGATATCCTTCAATTTCTGGCCATAGAGCATGAAATGAGTATGGCCGCAGGATGGTATCTTGGATCAGGCTAAAACTGGTCTCGTTCCAGTCGGCATTCGGGGGTAGGTCTACCAAGCGAGGTTGGCCCCGCTGGGGAAAGCCTTATATGTGTTAATTTTTCGTAGTTTTTGCGATTGCCATGCTAAGCGCACTTGTTGCCTTGACGCTTTCACCAGTTCTTGCCCAGGTTCCCCAAACTGAGGTCGCGGCTCCGAACCCTACGGAAACCGTGGTTCTCTCCCGCGATGGCACCTATGCAGAGGTGATTCGGCGGCAGGAGGTGCGGCCTCTTCCCGGTGGTCTCGATGACGTTCCGGTCTTCAATAGCAACAGTCCTGAGGTGGTGCAGCAGGAGGGCATTTTGCTCTCGACCTTTCCCCAGGAGGGTATGGCCACCCCAGCCGCCCACCTCAACTACGCCTTCAATGGCCGCTTCGATATTTTTGCCCACCACATTGCCCGTGGTTTGAATGCTGATGATCGGCGCACCTTGTTTTTGGGCGTCGTGGTCTACAACCCCGGCAGTGAGCCCGTTACGGTCACCATCGACCAAGGGGTAAGCTACCTCAGCCAGGAAGCCCCCTTCATTCAGTTGCCCGATATGCGGCTGAGCACCAACGGCAACGTGTTTGCAGGCCCAGGCAGCCGCACGGCGACGGATATGCTGCGCGGAGCCACCCAGCCCCATTGGCCCCGCTCCATCACCATTCCCCCCGGTCATGTGCATCTGTTGATGAACACGCCGATCCCGCTGCGCCAACTGACGGTGCCCGCCAACGGTAGCCATCCCCAAGGGGCCATCATCCCCAAACCCCAGGTGCGTCCGGTGACGGTGGCCGCTGCTGAGGCTCAGATTTTGGGCGAAAACGGCGAAGTTTTACCGCCTCCCCCTGTCGTTGATCGCCCCATTCCAAGCAATGGCCGCACCGCCATGATGTATTTGACCAGCGATGGCCCGGTGCATGTGGCCAGTCTGGCCAAGTATGCCGACCGCACCGCCTCCGGCGATGAAAAGGTGCCTACTCTAAGCGATTGGATCCGAATTCTTAAGCAGGGGCGGTTAGCGGGGCCAAGGGACATTCCCCCCTCAGATCCCTCTACCTTCCGCAGTGGTCGTTTTTACTATGGTCGCGTGGCCGGGGTAGCCAAGGGGTCGGTCTGGCGGGCCAACCTCACGGACAACGCCGACTCTGAGGTGCTGACGGTACCTGCGCCAGGGAACTCCGTCTCCTACGTGATCAGTTCGGTGGATCGCAATACCTTTGGTACAGGGCAAATTCAAAGTGCGCCCATGGTGGCTCGGTACCCCGATACCGCCTTTCGCTCCCACGGCAACTACGGCGTCCGCTATAGCCTCAACTTGCCCCTGCAAAACAATATGGACACCACCCAAACGGTGACCCTCAAGTTCCAGACGCCCTTGCAAGACGATAACTTGGTGGCTGGGTTGCGCTTCCGTCGTCCCCCCGAAGACCGGATTTTCTTCCGGGGTACGGTGCGCCTACGGTTTAGAAATCAGATCGGCCTTGATCAAACCCACGACGTTCACCTCGTTCAGCGCCGTGGCCAAGAGGGAGAATCCCTGCTGCGGCTCACCCTTCCCCCCAACACCCGTCGGGAGGTAGCGATTGATCTGATCTATCCCGCCGATGCCACCCCACCCCAGGTGCTCACGGTGTTTAATGGCATCCTTAACCCCGTCTACGACGCCGCGACCCCGTCACCTCCCGCCCTCAGCCAAGACTTATAGGTCAGATGTCCAGGCGTAACATCACCATCCGCCCCCCGGTGAATCGGCGGGCAGGATGAAGGGGGTAGCGCTATATTGGCTAAAGACATCAAGGCCCACGGCGGGGGGAAGCATGACCATGATAAAAAACATCGCCCATTGGTTTGGTGGGCCACCTGGAACGGATAAGTTTCAGCGCTCCTATCTTTGGGGTGGGCTAGTTCTGACGGCTCTGCTCATGGTGGGATGCGGGAATAATCCGTCGTTGCCTGTCAGTTCTGCCGTAGACAACGGTAGCCTTGAGGTCGCCGCTGCTACCCCGGAGGCATCTCTGGCACAGCACCTTGCCGCCACAGGTAGCGCCATGTATGGAGCCTACTGGTGTCCCCACTGTGCCGATCAAAAAGCAATGTTTGGCGATGCCATTGGCCAGGTACCCTACGTGGAATGTGCCGCCGATGGGGAAAATGCCCAGCCCGATCTCTGTAGTGCCAAGGGCATCCAAGCCTATCCTACCTGGGAAATTAATGGCCAACTCTACCCTGGGGTGAAATCCCTAGAGGACTTGGCCCAACTATCGGGCTTTCAACCCGCTCCTTAATCTGATCCCTCCCTTGCTCCATAATCGCCACCCGTTTCCCTGGGTATGGGCGGTGACGGAGTTTCTGGGTAGCCTGTCCCTAGATTGCTAGGGCTAACCCTATTCCTCGGCTGTTGTTTCGCTCCTTCCTGAATCCCCTTGCACGATCCCATCTCTCCTATCCCGGCCCATGGTCATTCCGAATTCCATGACCATGGCATCCCCCATCACCCTGATGGCTGCTCCACGGTGGATCAGCCGAGCGATAGCCATCGGGCCGTGCATCCCCATGTCCACGACCCTGAATCTCTTCGGCGTATTGTCAACCGCCTGTCGCGGATTGAGGGCCATATTCGGGGCATCAAAACCATGGTGCAAGAAAGCCGCCCTTGCCCTGATGTGTTGGTGCAAATTGCAGCGGTGCGAGGGGCACTAGATCGGGTGGCCCGTGTGATTTTGGATGAACACCTGACGGAATGCATTAGCCGTGCCGCTGAAGTCGGCAATATTGACGAGGAAATTGCTGAACTGAAGGCGGCGCTGGATCGGTTTTTGCCGTAGGCGAGTTTGGAGTTGCGGGTACTCCAAACTCGGCCTGTACCGGGAATGGCGTTGAGGCGAGATGGGTGGCGACGGTGTTCGACCTTGGCCTGCCCTTGATCCATTCGTCTAGGGTAAAAAGCCAGACTGCCTCACCTCTTCTACGCCGTTGAGGCTGGTGCTATCGGCGACCGCTTGGCCAAAGTGAACTAAGTCCATCGCGGAAAAGTCCATGCGCCATAGCAATACGCCAAACAGCAGCCAGAAGCTGGCACTAAAGGCCATACAAGACGCTTGATACAGGTGGTGGTGGTGACTTTTCATGGTGAACTCCAGACGCAATCGTTGAATCAGGGAACTTAAGGGTTTGAATATCAGTACACTCATTTTTTTCTAAGTAAATACCGATATTTTTCAAAACCATTTTCTATGTGATTCCCTATACTCGACTCACGGATACTCCCCGGAAAAATCCCCGTAGTTCACGGTGAACTTTCGTAACGTTCAATCCGCTGAATTACGGGCTAGGGTGTCTAGGTCTAAACCCTTTATCCAGAAAGAATTACAGCCGTTTGGGGTCTTTGTGCTGGTCTAATTTATGCCCTAAAAAAGCCCCCTAGACGCCGATTTTGCCGTGCCCAGGGGGTATTGCCTACTGGTAAATACGGAGGTTTTGGAAACGCCTTCTAAGCAATTCTCTCCGTGTTGATCAACGTGTATTAGAACTCGGCCAAAGTTTGCTCAGCAGCACGTAGAGTACTGCCGCTGAAACGATGCCATTGAGGGGGACAATCCCCCAGGACATCTGGTTAGACCCGTAGGCAATCCCCGAAGCCAGGAGGTAAGCAAGAATACCGGGCCAATGGAAGGCGGGCTGAGGGGTTTCTAGATCAGGGAATTGGCCTCGGCGGTGAATCCAGTAGTCGGCCATAATGATGCCGCCAATGGGAGGAATGAAGGTGCCCAGCAAAATGAGATAGTTGACCAGCATGGCATAGATGCCGCCCCAGGCCATAAACAGCGCCAGGGTGGCCCCGCCCAGCACAAACAGAGTGCGCTTATTGGTGCGGAACATATTCGATCCGGCGATGGAAAAGGCGTAGATGGTGTTGTCTTGGGTCGTCCACATATTGAGGAAGAACAGGATGAGCCCGCCGACCAATAGCCCCTGCTGGGCCATCACCTGCACGATGTCTGGTTCACCGTAGACCTTGGCGCAGAAGGCTCCAGAGAAAATCAAAAAACCGTTGCCGAGAAAGAAGGCGATCAGCGTGGCGATAAACCCCATTTTGCCGTTGTGAGCAAAGCGGCTCCAGTTGGTGGCCTGGGTGCCCCCAGAGACAAAGGTGCCCACAATGATGGTGATGGCGACGCTGAGGGGCAGGGGATCGGCAATGTCTAGGGCTTGCAGTCCGGCAAAACCGCCTACATCCCCGGCTGCGATGGAGAGGCTCAGGGCCATCAGCACCACCATGGCCGGAACCGCCAGACGACTGAGCCAATCCATGGCCGTGTAGCCAAAGTAGGCGGTGGAGCAAAAGGCGTAGGTAAAGAACAGAATAATCAGCCCGTTCCAGGATTCCGGTACTCCGGCTAGGCTGTTTAGCAATTCAGCCATGAGGGCAGACCCCCAGGCATACCAGCCAATTTGGGTAAAGCCCAGGATGAAATCTACCCAGCGAGACCCCACATTGCCAAAGCTAAACCGAGCCATCAAGACCGTAGTGAGCCCGGTTTCGCCAGCAATGTAGCCCAGTAGGGCCGCATAAAGACCCAGAATTAGGTTGCCAATGATGATCAGGCCCACCAGGTTGGGCCAAAACTGGAACGATGGCCCAATGATTCCCCCGGCAAACAGGGTGCCGGAATAGAGGGTAAACCCCGCTAGGATGGGCGCGAGGGAAATCAAGGGGCGGCGGGCGGAAACGGGAACGGGACTGAGGGGATAGTCCTCATTGCCCTTGTGGGGCTGGGTGACTGGGGGTTCGGTGGTGGTGGTCATGGCAAAAGGGGAGAACGTGTTGACGGAATTGTAAAGACCACCTTAAGCCAGAAAAGTGTTCTCCATGACAGTCGCCATCGCGCCAGTCCCCTTTGCTTTGTAGTGTTGACCACCCATACCTTCTGGACGACTAAACCAACGCTTCCCCAAGGGTTAGGCGGCTACCATTGACGAAATCTTGCCCCCGCTGGGCTTTTTTGCCGCTGGGTTTGACCTCGCGCAACAGCAACAGCCCGTCTCCGGTTTGCACGAGGGGGCCGTGCCCCTTCAGTAGCCCTACGATCTCACCGGGATGGGGAGATTCTAGGTTAGAGGCCAGGGCGTCTAGGGTAGGCCGCAGTTGGGCCAAGTCGGCGGGCAATTGTGACCAATAGGGATCGCCCAAGGGGGCCGTGGCCAACACCTTGAGGGGCTGATCGCGCAGGGTGGTTTCAGCATTGGGATAGAACCCCCGCACTCGGTTGTGCAGATTCAGGGCCGACTGGCTCCAGTCCAGCCGATAGTCTTCTTTTTGGATCAGCGGCGCATAGGTGGCGAGGGTGTCGTCTTGGGGTTCGGGGGTGAGGCGGTGGGCGGCGAGGCCGTGGAGGGTGTCTACCAGCAGATCCGCGCATTGGTTGGCTAGGGCAGCAGCAACGTCGTAGAAATTATCCAACAGGCCAATGGGCAGGTGGGATTTCAGCAGCATCGCCCCTGTATCCATGCCGATGTCCATGTGCATAGTGGTCATGCCTGTTTCCGTGGCTCCGTGGACGATGCACCACTGAATTGGGGCGGCTCCTCGATAGGCGGGCAACAGCGACCCGTGACCGTTGATGCAACCTAGGCGGGGCATGTCCAAAATGCGTTGGGATAGGAGTTGCCCATAGGCCACCACCACAAAGGCATCGGCCCCCAGGGATTCTAGGGCACTAAGACAGGGCTCGTCTTTTTTGATGCGACGCGGTTGTAGAATCGGACAGCCCGCCTCCAACGCCGCCTGCTTCACGGGGGAAGCGTCCACCTGGCTCCCCCGTCCCCGGCGTTTATCCGGCTGGGTGACCACGGCCACCACCTCAAAATCGGGATCCGCCAGCAGCCGTTTCAGGCTGGGCACGGCAAAATGGGGCGTCCCCAAAAAGACGATTCGCATCGCGGCTTTCAATCCTTCGCTGTTCAGCCCTTATCCTAAACCGTGATGGGTGTCCCTCGGTTGAGAGGGCCACGTTTAGCATCCCGTCGGAGTCCCAATGAATCTATGACGTTTCTCGCCTTTTTTCTGCCCCTGTTTATGTTCTATGCCCTGTTGATGGTCTCGCTTGTCGCGGGTCTAGTGAGCTGTGTTGGAGCGTTCCTAAGCCGTCGCCGCCGCCGCTGGGTGTTGATGGCTAGCCTACTGGCCATTGTGGCTGGGACGGGCCTAAATATTCACTATCAATCAATTCTGTGGGCAGCAGCGGAGGGCGCTCTGTGGTTCACCCTATTGAGCCTAGCCCCCATGCCGTTGGGGATCGTGGGTCTAGGACGCTGGTTGCTGCAACGATAGAACAACGCTGTGATCCACGGGGCGACCTAGGGACGGATAATACCGATCTCAATGCGCTGATTTCGGGCTTCGGTGCCGGGGGCATCGCCGACGGACTTAGGCCGGGTTTTGCCATAACCCACGGTTAGCCAGCGACTATTCGTGTCCTCCAGTTGAGCCGCAAGGTAGGCTTGAACGGCGAGGGATTGCTGAAAGGTCAGCGTTCGGGCCTCCTCGGCACTGAGATCGCCATCGGTGTGGCTACCCACCAGGAAGGTGACCGCCCCGAAGCGGCGCAGGTCGGGCACGATAGCATCGAGCAGTTGCTTTCCGGTGGGGGTGAGGAGGCTGCTACCGGGTTCAAACAGCAGGGCACTGGGTAGCCCGATTCGGTCACTGACCAAGGGAAAGGGCGGTTCGGGATAGGGGGCAGCGGCACGGCGACCGAGTCCATCGTTGACGGGTTGGGTCGCCTCAGTAGCGGTTTCTTCCCCATCGCCGGAGCGGATCTCCGCCTCTTCGTCCGCGACGGTGGCAGCATCTTCGGTGGCTTCTGGGCTGGGTGGATCGGCTAAGTCTGGGTCAGCGGACACTTGTTGGGCAACCTGTTGCAGACGCTCCGAGAGATCCCCCGTGCCGGGTTGTCCCGTTTGTTGTTCTAACTCCGCCAGTCGGGTTTCCAAGCTAGCCAATTCCTGCTGAAGGGTCACCACCTCCTGAGTCAGGGGCGATGGGGTAGGAGTCGTCTCCCCTGGGGTAGCAGGTTGGGCGGTAGCAGCATTGGGATCCTGGACGGTATCGATCCCCGGAACTATCGCAGGATCAGACCCCTGCCACCACTGGGGCAGTTGGCGTACCTTGCGTACCACCTGGCTAGTTTGGCGCATCACCCGCTCCTGTATCGGCGGGTTGGGGTTGCGAGAGGGCCATACCTGGGCCACCAACAGACCCGCGATCCAGCCGATGCCGATGCTCATCCCCAAAATCAGCATCCGTACCACCAGCGTCCACAGCCGCTGAATCAAACCAGGGGAGGGCGGTGCTGGCGGCGGCGGGGTTGGCATCGGACTTTCCTTGGCTGCCGAAGCACTGGGAGACGGAGCCACCGAATCAGGTACAGAGGTGGAGGAAGGCTTGGCGGGATCGAGGGAATCGGTCATACCACGGATATGGGGATGCAGCATGAAACAGCTTAGCAAATGCCTTCCCAGAATTTTCCTGGATTCACGATAGGGGGCACTGGACGGCTACCGTAGGATGTTTTCTAGCCGCCTTGCCATTAGTGGCGACAGGCACTGGGCAGGGCGCATGACTTACCCCTCAAGAAATGAGTCTCGACATTCTCACCCTGAGTATACCCTGACCCTAAATTCCGGTGGAAAAGAGCCATCCGCAGACGGCCTACCCTGTTATACTAATTGACTGTGAGTTCCTATGCCGATGTGGCTCAGTGGTAGAGCACTCGATTCGTAATCGAGCGGTCGCGGGTTCAAATCCCGCCATCGGCTTCCCTTGTATATCAAGGGTTTCAAGCCCCTTGGGGACTGTCACCAATGCCCCTGACTTCGTGCCGTGTCACCAATCTGTCACCAATGTTTTAACCCATGGGGGTAAGTAGCGTCAATCTATAAACGGTTGTAATCCTGACTTAGAGCTACTTTCAGGGTGTTCTATGGCCCTAGGCACGGTTTCCGCTACGCTCTCACCTCTATCGGCCTAGGGTGTCTATGCTTTCAGCCCGTCTAGGATGCCCCTAGAACAGAAATTACCCCTTGCAGGTATCAGCCACCTAAACAAGGGGTAATCGGCCTAGGATTGTCACTCCGTAGCCACACAGGCCACGTTACGGTTTCTCGTTTGCCGTAACCACGGCTAACCCATAGGGTCAGGGATGGCCTAACCGGACATAGAAGCTAGTAGCGTCCCTAGGGGGTTTTAGGGGTCATCTTCTTTTAATTATTCTTTTAATTATTTCCCGGTTGGACCCTTGGAATTAAAAGAAAGATTAAAAGAACGGGGGGTAAAGAACCCCCTAGGCAAGACACACTGGGCTAGGGGTGACCATCACCCCTGGCTGTCGCATCGTGATACTGGCTGTCGCATCGTGGCTGATACCAATCCGACATGAAGTTGAGCATAATAGGGGATGACGTTCGAGAGGGTAGAGAGGATGGCCCGCCCCTTTGTGCTTGAGATTGCCGAGAGTGAAACCTTTCTGGAGAAAAGCCTGAAGCAGGCGAAAACGGGGTTCCGCAAAGAGCGGTTGCAGATGCTGTGGTGGATTAAGACGAAGCAAATCCGGTATCGGCAGGAGATAGGTGAGCGGTTGGGGCGCAGCCCTGCGATGATAAGCCGCTGGCTGTTGTTGTACCGTCAAGGGGGCTTAGCCGCACTGCTGGAGGAAAAGAAAGCGCCCGGAGCGGTGCCCCAGATTCGGGGGGAGGTGCTGGAGAAACTGAAACACCGTCTCGCGTCGGAAGAGGGCTTTCGAAGTTATGGGGCGATTGTGGTGTGGTTGGAGCAGGAGTGTGGTCTGAGCCTGCACTACGAGACAGTACGACAGTTTGTGCGCAACAAACTACAAGCCAAACTCAAGGTGCCCCGTCCCCGGAGCGTAAAGCCGTCTCCAGAGGCGATAGAGACGTTTTTTAAAAAACCTCAGCCTCGCTCTGATGGCCCTGCCATCGATGCTGAACCTGCCCACGATTCGGTATCTGGTGCAGGACGAAAGTCGGATTGGGCGCAAAACCGAGACGGGGCGAGGGATCACCGCCAAGGGTGTCAAACCCATCGCCAAGGTGGATTGGCCTCGGGAAGCCTTCTGGCTCTATGGGGTGGTTGACCCGGTGAGTGGATGGCACTGGAGCCAAACCCACCCCCATCTGAATCAGACCCATTTCCAGCAATTCCTCGATGACCTCTCCCGGGCCCTCGGCGACTCGGTGGTGGTGATGCAACTCGACCGAGCGCCCGTCCATCGAGCCAAGGCCATCCAGTGGCCTGAAAATATCATTCCCCTCTTCCAACCGCCCCATTGTCCCGAACTCAACCCCATAGAACGCTTCTGACAGCACCTCAAAGCCACCTGGAAAGGCGAGAACTTCCCCTCCCTCAACGCGCTTCAACAGCGGGTGGATGAGGAACTCGCCCGTCTAACCCCGGCGCAAGTGCAGCCCATCACGGGGTATGACTTCATTCTCGATGCCCTACTCCAAGCGGAATTCCAGAAAGCAGCCTGAATTGTGCTCAGCTTCATTTTGTATTGGTATAAGCTGATGCTATGAGTTTTGACGACCCCTCTGAGCTTAAGATTGGTGGCATCCGGCTTCCTGGAGGGGCCTGGGAGGCGACCCCTGCTAGTGTGCAGGGGTTAGTGGCGACCCTGTTAGCAACCATCGCCCAACAGCAGGAACAGTTAGACCATCTAAACAAGCAAGTTATGGCGATGAGCGAGCGCCTGGCTCATCTGGAAGAGCAGGTGCGCCAAAGTTCACAGAATTCATCGCGACCGCCGTCGAGCGAAGGCTTTGGCCAAGGGAAGCGGCCCCAACGGCAGGGGGGAAAAGGGCGACGGGGGGCCAACCGGGCCATGAGGGTCAGTCGCGAGACTTGTACCCGATTGAGGCTTGCGCCGAGGTGATAGACCATGTTCCATCGGTCTGCCGAGGGTGCGGAGTGCCGCTGACGGGAGAGGATCGTGCGCCCTATCGGCATCAGATTGTGGACTTGCCGCCGATAGAGCCGATCGTCATCGAGCACCGCCTGCATCAGTTGGGCTGTGAGCATTGCGGCACGCTGACGTGTAGTGTGTTGCCGGAAGGGGTGACTCGGCGGGGCTACGGGGAACGGTTGAGTGCGCTGGTGGCGTTATTGAGTGGCGGCTATCGACAAAGCCATCGGCAGGTGCAAACCTTGTTAGCGGCCCTGGCGGGCATTCAGATTTCGACCGACAGTATCAACCGCTTGCGTCAGGAGATGAGCGACGCGCTGGCTATCCCCGTGGCGCAAGCCCTGGGATATGTCCAGCAGTCCGGGGTGCTCCACAGCGACGAAACTAGCTTCACTCAGGGCAATGGAGATGGGGCCAATGAGTCCAGCAAACGGGCCTGGATTTGGGTGCTGGTGACCCCTCTGGTGAGTGTGTTTGCGGTGTGGCTCAGTCGCTCTCAAGCGGTGGCCAAGACCTTGATGGGGGAAACCTACGACGGCATCGTGGTCTCTGACCGCTACAGCGGCTATGGTTGGCTCCCCGTGACGCAGCGCCAAGTCTGTTGGGCGCATTTGAAACGAGATTTTACCCGTATCGCCGAACGGAGTGGGGTGTCTCAAGCGATAGGCGAAGGCTGGCTGGCAGCAGAGAAAACGCTGTTTCACCTCTGGTACCAGGTGCGAGACGGCACCCTCACCCACGACGCCTTTCGTCAGGCGGTTCAACCCATCCAGGCGGAGGTCAACCGATGGCTTCAGGAGGCCGCCAGTTACGACATTGGCCCCCAGGAAAAGACCCCACTGGCCAAAACCGTGCGCACCTGCCGACAGATCCTGGCCATTGAACCGGCCCTATGGACGTTTGTCGATAGGGTCGGCGTTGAACCCACCAACAATGCGGCAGAACGCGCCTTGCGGCCCGCCGTGATTTGGCGGCGCACCAGTTTTGGCGCTCAATCCCAGGTGGGCAGTGAGTTTGTCGCCCGTATGTTGACGGTAGTCACCTCCTTGCAGGCCCAACAGCGCGATGGGTTGGACTTCTTGACCCAGGCCATTCAGGCCGAACGCTTGGGGCACGAGCACCCTAATCTACGGCCTTAACCCTCGGCTGAGGATAAAACCCCTTTGGCGGCGTAGCCCCCTGAATCTTTACATCAGTCACTTCACAGAAGTAAAGGTCTTCCCGGCTCCGGTGGGCAAGGCCAGAATCCCGCTCCCTGTTTTGCCTGAATTAGATCGAAAGGTCTTGTTTAACGCCGCAAAGGATTCAATCTGGTGCTGAAAAGGAGATGGTAGTGCATTAATCTACGGGTCAGAGAAAAAACAGCCAAAAACAGCAATCTACTGCCGTAAGGTCTCTAGGGTCGCCTGATTATTCTCTAGCCTGTACGAAATAGGACTACCAAGGAGATTTAGGAGAGCTTTTAGCCCGTTGTTCTCTCAATTTTTCTAGATCGAGCGACACGTATCCCATGGGTATACTCCAAGAGAGTTCAGAGATGGCCGCACTCAGCTACGGTCGTTCAGCAGCCAGTATCCCTACGATGCTATCAAACTTTCTAGTTGAGGCTAGGAAAATTCGCAGAAAATTAAGGATGTCTTATTTTCGGCTAGATTTATCTCTACTTTGAGCCTCGATCCCATGCCTTTTGAGGAATATCAACAGGGTTAGTTGCCATCGGCGGCGTTGATGGCAACTCCATCCCTGCGGCTACCCCCCGGTTGTACGATGGCACAAATACCAGCGGCGGCGCGGACGAAATTATCGAAGAGGAAGAAGTCCTCGCTGGCCAAGATGGCGTCCTGGGCTTTAGCGCCTGCCTGGGTGGGTGACAAGGCTGATGGATCCGACCTAGCTCTTTAATCTGCATCGATACTGAGGTCGATACCGAGGCTGAATAAAAACACGGCGAAACGCTCTGCCCCTGGCAAAAGTAGGTAGCCTAGGGAAAAGATCGCCACCGTCTCCATGGGAAATGCAACGCAGACTGGGTGTCGTTCTTCGTCGCGCTATTTCTAACCTTTGCCCATGACCTCTCTGCCCGCCGTGCCCAGGCTAGACCAATGTGATACCATCGCCCGCCTGATCCATACGACGGCCACCGCCGTGTATCGGCAGCATCCCCAGTTGTTGAGCGAAACGGGGCGGCAATGGCTGCGGTCGGGGGCGGCGGAGGTGCAAGCCGCACAACTGGCGGCACAGTTGGCCCACCAGACCAATGCAGACACCTTGCGACGGACGGTTGAGGAGGTGTTGGCTCAGATCTTTGTGCCCACCTTTCAAACCACCAAAGCCCACGGACAGGTGCTTCAGCGGGTGCAGCGTATTTTGACGACCGATCCACCTCCGGTCGCCCCCGCCAGCCCGGTTTCAACGCCTTCGCCGGAACCTCAGCCCGTCGCCCAAATCCAGCCCAGTCCTCAGTCCGAACCCCAGCCCGACCCGTTCCCCCCCGTTGCGGCTCCAGCTTCTCCGCCTCCCCCGCCAGCGGATCTCTCCCTTAGCGCCGCAGCCAAGGCCCCGCCAGAGGTTGCCCCATCTGTCTCTACCGTTACCCCCGCCGCCTCGTTTCAGATCGATCCAAACGCGCCCTGGTCGGGTCTGCTGTTGGTGGATGCGGAAAATATGCACCCCCCCGCCGCCCTAGAGGCCCATCTCCAAGCCCTGGCCCAATACCCTATTCGCTATCGACTGGCCTTTGGCAACTGGCGCACCCTGGGCAACCGCGACCAGGAATTCTATCGGCGGGGCTACCAAATGATCCACGTTCCCTCCCGCAAAAACAGCGCCGACATCAAAATGTCCTTGGATGCGTCGTTGATTTCTTTACACCATCCCTCCATCCGCGAAGTGTTTATTTGTTCGGCGGATACTGACCTGCTGCACCTGGGCCATACGCTGTTGCGTCAGGGGATGATTCCCTACCAGGTCAGCCACGACTCGCAGGGGTTTAAGGTCTTCAACCTGGCGACCCAAACCCAGCAGCGTCTTTCCCTGCCAACGGCCATCCCA
Source organism: Phormidium sp. FACHB-1136 (assembly GCF_014697375.1). Taxonomy (GTDB): domain Bacteria; phylum Cyanobacteriota; class Cyanobacteriia; order Phormidesmidales; family Phormidesmidaceae; genus Nodosilinea. The sequence continues at coordinate 5,421 of NZ_JACJRS010000102.1, read as the reverse complement.
GGGAAGATCGCCCCCGGCATCGCCCAACCGTCCAGCCCCGACCCCACCCCCCATGTGCCCTCTTCCCTCACCCAAATGAAAAGCTGGCTGAGGATCTTAATTCTGCAAGAGCAGCAGGCCCATCCCAACCAACCCGTTACCATTGGCCGATTGGGAGCCCTATTTCGGGAGCGCAACCACATCTCCCCGAACCAAGTGCTACAAACCTACGGCGATGTGACGACCCTCAAGCAATTGCTGGAAGCCGATCCTAGCTTTGTGCTCACCCCCCTCGATGCCACCAACGTTCAAGTGGCCCTCCACGCTCCTACTCTGGAGCGTCCCCTCAGCGTTGGTCCGACTCCCTTCCCTGGCCCCATCACCAATGTCCAAACCTTAGAGCAGGCGGTGCTGGCCGTTCTCGCGGGCCTCGTTACACAACCGGGGGGCACGGTGTCGCTCACCGTCCTAGGCAGTGCCTTTGCCCAGGTTTATCAACAGCCCATGAGCCAAGCGCTGAAGCAAATCGGCGAACCCAAAAAACTCCCCACATTTTTGGCCAAGTGCTCCTCCCTACGGCTGGAACGCAAGGGCGAAAATTGGTATGTCGGGCTTGCCATCCCAGGGTAGTAGACTTGTTGCGAAATAGCTGAAAAGTAGACAACTACAAGCATTGCCCATGGGTTCCTTCCCCGCCCTCGGTTAAGCGGCTATCAGATAAAAGTTCCAGAGCCCCGATGCGGTCAGCATCGACCGGTCATCGAATTTTTGCTCATCGGTGAGGTGTCCCCCCTTCGGTTTCTTGTGGGGAATCTCGACGTTGGCGTACCCGTTTTGCAGCCCCTGAAAGCCCAAGTCACCCTGGATCTTAACCGCATTGGGAATCCACTCGGCCCATCCTTCAGCATTGAGGATACCTTGGTCATAGGCCTTGCCGGGAAGAGGCGGTGCTAAGGACGAGAATCTGACGGTTGGGGGCCACCCCAGTCAGGTGAGTGCAGGTATGACGCTTCCTTTAACCGGAGTCATCGTGAGTTCTCTTCTGGGGAGACTTTGCCGAAGTGGTAGCTGGTGTGGGCACCGTTGGGATAAAGGAAGGTGCAGACGACAGAAACATCCGGGTTGTAGCGGATAATCATGTCTTGGAGCGGGGTTTGCTTCCAATCTGAGAGAATATCGTCAATGCGGCTGAGGGGGCGATACTTTATCTGCCAGTCTTCCAGGGCTAGGGACGGGTTTTCCAACTGGCGCAGGACGATGACGGTACCCTTCTCGCCGAAAGCCTGGTAGCCTTGGTCGCACACCTGGCAGATTTTCAGGGCGTTGGCTTCTAGGGTGGCAATTTGCTGATCGGGGGTTTCCATCGGTGCGGGCATAGGACAACCTTGACAATGCGGGGTCTACGGCCTTTCAGCGTATCAAATCCTGGGGGGCAGGGCGGGATCTTGAACATCAATCATCCCAGCCCAGATCTATGGGCTGAGGCGTGTGGTAAGAGTAGCCCATCGCGTTAAACCCATGGCACAAGGACGGAGGTGAAGTCATGCTGATGGAAGCCCTAGAGCGTGGGCTAGAGCAGGTGGTGATGATGACCACCTTTGTACTAGAGGCGATTTCGGTGCTGTGTATTGTGGTCGGTCTAGTTAAAACGGCGCGGCTGTGGGGCGTGCTGCGGCGACAATCCTATGGGCAAGGGTTTCCCTTTAACCAAGTGCGGCTAGCCTTTGGCAGTTGGTTGGCCCTGGCGCTGGAATTTCAACTGGGGGCGGATATTTTGGGGACGACGGTGGCTCCAACGGTGCAAGACTTGGCGCGGCTGGGCATGATTGCCGTCATTCGGACGTTTTTGAACTACTTTTTGGGCAAGGAAATGGAAATGGAACTGGCCCTAGATCGTGAACGCATCACCCAGGAACAACTGCGCCAGGGGTCGGCAGGATGACCGTGAACCAAACCTTATAAAAATCCTCAGATTTCCCCCAACGGGTCGAACCTTCGCTAGCTTAGGTGGGCACGCCCTAGTCAAGTTTGAAGGACTTTGCCATGACCCAGGCCAAATCCGGCGACATCGTTGCCATTCACTACACCGGGAAGCTCGAAGATGGCACCGTGTTCGATTCCTCCCGCGACCGTGACCCGCTGGAGTTTGCTCTGGGCCGTGGCCAGGTGATTCCCGGCTTTGAGTCGGCGGTGATGGGCATGAGCCTAGGAGAATCGAAAACCGAAGTCATCTCCTCCGAGCAAGCCTATGGCCCTTACCGCGACGAAATGGTGATGGTGGTGGATCGTCAGCAGATTCCCGCTGATATTCCCTTGGAGGTGGGCATTCAGCTTCAGTTGCAGGGGCCAGATGGGCAAGCCGTTCCTGTCCTGGTGTCAGATCTATCTGAAAGCGACGTTACCCTGGATGCCAACCATCCCCTCGCCGGAGAAACGTTGATTTTCGATATTGAACTCGTTGGCATTCAGTAGCCTAAAATCCTAGCTCCTTCCCAAGTTGCGTGGTTCCTGGGTTGATATTAGGATCCTTAGTACGGAGACAACCCGTAAAGCGCCTGGTCGAACTTGATAGAGCGAAGGGCCAGATCGCCGACGACGGCCCTACCCATGAAGGGACTGGGTCGCCTTGTCCTGCGAACGGGGCACATCTGCTAGGGGATAATACCAAATCCGGCTTGTTTGCTCCCGATATCAGCGGGCGAGGAGACCCCGCCCCTAAGGTTTGCTGGGCTGGGAATCGGGGTTATGCGATTAGGATTTGGTATTAGGATTTGGTATAACGTGATCCGTGCCGATCCCAAGGGCAAACAATCCCCGACCTAATGGCCTCCTAGGGAGGCAGGTCAGGGATTGTTGTGAGTTTTGGCCTAGGCTTTGGCCCTCGCCCCCAGTCCCTCTCCCCACAGGAGAGGAAATCTGTAGGGGCAGGGTCTCCCGGCCCTACCAAACCGGGGGAATCAGCCAGGGTTTCGCTGAGTCATCGACCTTAGTAGTCGAAGTCGCCGCCCATGCCCGCGCCCGCGCCCGCCGCCGCAGCCTTGGGTTCGGGCTTATCGACCACGATGCACTCGGTGGTCAGCACCATGGAGGCGATGGAAGCCGCATTTTGCAGCCCGGAGCGAGTCACCTTGGCGGGGTCAACGATGCCAGCCTCAAACATATCGACAAAGCGATTGTTGGCGGCGTCGTAGCCGATGTTGAAGTCTTTTTCCTTCACCTGCTCAACGATCACGGCACCGTTGAAGCCTGCGTTTTCGGCAATCCGGCTGAGGGGAGCGGTCAGGGCACGGGTGACGATCTGGGCACCCAGCAACTCTTCACCGCTGAGGTTCGCCTTGGCCCATTCCTCTAGTTGGGGGGCCAGGTGAGCCAGGGTGGTGCCGCCACCGGGGACGATGCCCTCTTCTACAGCGGCCTTGGTAGCGTTGATGGCGTCTTCCAGGCGCAGCTTGCGATCCTTCATTTCGGTCTCGGTGGCCGCACCCACTTTGATTACCGCCACACCGCCAGAGAGCTTAGCCAAACGCTCTTGCAGCTTCTCTTTGTCGTAGCTGGATTCGGTTTCTTCGATCTGGCGACGAATCTGCTCGCAGCGGGCCTTTACAGAGGACTCGTTACCTTCAGCGACAATGGTGGTGGTGTCCTTGGTGATGGTGATGCGGCGGGCGCTGCCCAGCATATCAACTTTGACATTGTCGAGCTTGAGACCCGTGTCTTCGCTGATTACCTGACCGCCCGTCAGCACGGCGATGTCTTCCAGCATGGCCTTCCGACGGTCGCCAAACCCAGGAGCCTTGACAGCGGCCACGTTCAGCACACCGCGCATCCGGTTCACCACCAGGGTGGCCAGGGCTTCTTTCTCGATGTCTTCGGCGATGATCATCAGGGGCTTGCCGGAACGGGCCACCTGCTCTAGCACGGGCACCAGGTCTTGCACCAGGGTGATTTTCTTGTCGGTCAGCAGGATGTAGGGGTCTTCCAGCACCGCTTCCATCCGCTCGGTGTCGGTGACGAAGTAGGGGGAGAGGTAGCCCTTGTCGAAGCGCATCCCTTCGGTGACCTCCAGTTCGGTGGTCATGGATTTGCCTTCTTCCAGGGAGATGACGCCCTCGCGGCCCACCTTATCCATGGCATCGGCGATCATTTGACCCACTTCGTCATCGTTCCCGGCGGAGATAGCCCCCACCTGGGCGATGGACTTGGAATCTTCTACAGGGCGGGCGTGCTCGGCAATGCGATCCACCAGGTAAGCGGTGGCCTTGTCGATGCCGCGCTTGAGGGAAATGGCGTTGGCCCCAGCGGCCACGTTGCGTAGGCCTTCCTTCACAATGGCGTGGCCCAGCACGGTAGCGGTGGTGGTGCCATCCCCAGCGGCGTCGTTGGTCTTAGACGCAGCCTGACGCAGCAGGGAAACAGCGGTATTTTCGATGTGGTCTTCTAGCTCAATTTCCTTGGCGATGGTGATACCGTCGTTGATGATTTGGGGTGCGCCAAACTTCTTCTCTAGCACCACATTGCGACCCTTGGGGCCAAGGGTAACGGCCACGGCCTCGGCCAGCATATCAAAACCGCGCTCTAGGGCACGACGGGCATCTTCGTTGTAGGTGATGGTTTTAGCCATAAGAAAAACTATCCTCCCAACAAGGTGAATTTGTTGAAACTAACTGCGTTTGGTTGAAGAAAGGTTTGATCGGTAATTGCTCCGAGGAATGGTGGGCACCGCCCACCCTACGGGAGAGATTTAGCCTAGAGCGGCGAGGATGTCGGACTCGCGCAGGAGCACGTAGTCGTCGCTGCCGAGTTTGATGTCGGTGCCCGCGTACTTGGAGTAGAGCACCTTGTCGCCCACCTTCACTTCGATGGCCTGGTAGCTGCCGTCATCGTTGCGCTTGCCGAGGCCAACTTGAATCACTTCGCCAACTTGGGGCTTTTCCTTGGCGGTGTCGGGCAGCAAAATGCCCCCAGCGGTCTTTTCTTCGGCTTCGCTCACCTTCACCAGGATGCGGTCTCCCAGGGGCTTCACGGTGGACGCATTTAGGGTAATTGCGGCCATAACATTCCTCCATTCACTAACGATATAAAAGGTCGGAAATTCGCAATCTCCAAGGGCCAGCCTGCAAGGGTAGGACACAGGTCTATACCCCTGAAATGCTAAATTTCCTGGAAGGGTGCCTTAGTTTTTAGCACTCTCGCCACCTGAGTGCTAATTTATCCGGCCATCCCCGCTTCGACAATTCTCTGCCAGGTGTGGTTTGCCGAACTTTCCCTCTCCAGGGCAAGCCTCGATGCACTCATTAAACCTTATCGGAAATTGAGTGAGTAGAGTCAATAGCAAGAACAGCGACCAGGTAGAACCCATGAAAATGACCTATGCCGAGTTGCGGACGAAGTCTCGGATGCTATGCCGTTTGACCGGACTGACGGGACAAGAGTTTGAGGCGT
>NZ_JACJRS010000101.1 GCF_014697375.1 Phormidium sp. FACHB-1136 | reverse complement strand
ATGCTGTTGAGGCTATCCATCGGTGCACCGTGTTTTACTTGCACCTGCACTCTATGCGGTGGATAGCTTTTTTCCAACCCAACCCCAAAAAACTGTCCGGAGTGTTGAGATGGAGAATAGTAGTGGCATGAGCACTTGGAATCGGTGAGAGAAGCCAGCTAACACTGCGTTGGTGCGGACGGTACAGAGGTTGTCGGCGAATGCTCAAGGTTATCTACCGCCGCACAACTTCACCGTTACAGCGTGAAGGGTGTCGGGGTTGTTACTGCTGATTTTGATGGGATACGATGAAGACAGCCTCCAGGAGGGTAATGCTATGACCTCAGCACCCAACAGCCCATCCGCCATCACCCGCACTGAGCGAGGGCTAACCATCGCTAGTACTCGAATTACGTTGTACGATGTGATGGACTATGTGATTGCTCAGTATCCGCCTAAGTTCATTCAAGGATTATTTGAGTTGACGGAGGAGCAACTCAACGCGGCCCTAGATTATATCGAGATCAACCGCTCTGAGGTCGAAGCTGAGTACCAGCAAGTTATCCAGGAAACTGAAGAACTTCGGCGATACTACGAAGAGCAAAATCGTGAGCGGGCTACTCGGATTTCCACCTTACCACCCCCACCTGGGCTGGAAGCTGCCTGGGAAAAACTTCAGGCATCCAAGGCACGCCACCAGCTACAGTCGTGATTTTTTTGATTGATCATAATTTAAAGGGACACGCTCGTCTTCTGCTTGGGAGCATTGCTGGACAAGGTTGGCTTGATGTTGTTCCGAGATGAAGTCGCGTAACAGGGTCGCTTGATTCCACTGCTGAGAGGCGCGACATAGCACCCCCCTTGCAGCGAACGATTGAAAGAGCTTGGTGGTGATGCAAAGGTGATCTGTCGCCGCTGACCAGGAACGTTATCTCACTTCGTTTGAACCTTTTGGGTGATTCTTTAAGGCCGATTATCTGTCTATGCATTGCTGTAGCAAGTCGATATCTGGGCACTGTCCGTAGTGCCATAGTGGTGTCATCCTGTTGAGGATTTTGGAGGCATCTTGGATTATTCCCATAGCAAGCTTCAACAAAAATGGGGGTAGCCATTTCCTATGGCTTGCTTACAATTCTTTGCATTTTTGCTGGAGTGGACTGTACCTACCCGATTTTGTTGGAAACCCTTATGCCCAATCCTTTAAAGTAAAGGTAAATGCTGATGAGGCCTACTGCATGATGGTGGAGCTACTTTCAAGAATTACCGTTAACCCCAAACAATGCGGTGGTCGTCCTTGCATTCGAGGGATGAGAATTCGGGTGTCAGATGTCCTCGACTTATTTGCCGCAGGGCTAAGTGCGGGAGAAATTTTAGAGGAAATGCCCGATCTTGAGGCTGATGACCTAAAAGCATCCCTGTTATACGCCTCGCGAAAACTTAATCACCCGGTTTTAGTCGCATGACCATCTGGGTAGACGCACACTTGTCTCCGGCAATTGTAACCTGGATTACCAGTACGTTTGGCATTGAAGCAATAGCGCTGCGTGATCTGGGGCTAAGAGATGCTGAAGATCCTGAAATCTTTGAGGCTGCGAGAGCCCAAAACGCTGTTGTGATGACAAAAGACAGCGACTTTGTAGATCTGGTCGAGCGATTGGGTTCGCCGCCACCCATTATTTGGTTGACCTGTGGCAATACCTCTAATGCTAAGTTACGCGAAATTCTGAGCGAGACGTTACCTAGAGCTTTAGAACTCTTTGCCGCTGGCGAGACATTAGTAGAAATTAGCGGAGACTAGCGATGCAGGCTAACAATCCTGGCGCAGCGGATTGACCCAAGCTCCTTGTGGCGTTGCAAAAATCTCGGCAACTGCTGCCTGGGAGCGTTACAGCGTGAAGGGTGTCGGGGTTGTTGCTGGCTGGGTGAGTACGTAAGCCCCAGAAATTAGCCGAGAGGTTATCACCTTGATAGTTACATGTCCTACGCGGCCAGGGGCAGGGAGGTCTCAGCGAGGACTTGGTGGTAGAACTGCTGAAGCTGACGGGTAGCGGCGGCCCAGCCCCATTGCTCGGCCTCGGCCACGGCGTTTTGGCGCATGGTTTCCCGTTCGGCGGTGGCTTCGATCAGGCGGCGGGTGGCGTTGATCGCCCCTTCTTCGTCCTTGGGGTCAAACAAAAAGCCGTTTACCCCGTCGGTGACAATGTCGGGGATGCCGCCAGAGTTGGCCGCCACCACCGGACAGCCCGCCGCCATCGCCTCCAGAAGCACCAGCCCCAGGGTTTCGGTGCGGGAGGGGAATACGAAGGCATCGGCAGAGGCATAGGCCGAAGCGAGGTCTTCCCCGGCTAGGTAGCCGACGAAATTTGTGGGCGTATCGGCAAAGTGGGCCTCTAGTTCGGTGCGGTAGGGACCATCGCCCACCAGGGCTAGCCGCGCACCGGGAATGGCTTTCAGGATGGGCTTGATCCGGTCGATTTCTTTCTCGGCGGAAAGGCGTCCAATATACAGGAGCAGGGGCGCTTCAGGGTGGCCCTGGGAAAGCCGATCCCGCATCGCGGCACTGGCCAATTCGGGCCGGAAGAGTTCCGTATCCACCCCCCGCTGCCACACGTCGATGCGTTCAACCCCATGCTCCGACAGTTCGGCCTGCATGGCGGTGGAGGTGACGAGGTTAATGCGGGCCTGGTTGTGCATGGCCTTAATCAGTTCCCACATCACCCCCTCCAGCATTCCCAGGCCGTAGTGCTCTAGGTATTTGGGCAGGTGGGTATGGTAGGAGGCCACCAGGGGCACATCCAGGGTTTTGCTGTAGTAGATGCCAGCCAAGCCAAGCACCGCCGGGTTGACCACATGGATGAGGTCAGGGCGAAAGGACTCTAGGGCCTCCCCAATGGAAGGGCGGGGCAGGGCTAGTTTGAGTTCGGGATAGAGCGGCAATGGAAAGCCAGACACCCCATGAATCTTCGCCCCTCGATATTCCGTCAGGCCACCCTCTGGGGAGAACACCAAAACCTGATTGCCCTGGCGTTGGAGATGATCGACGGTGTGCTTGAGACGGGTGACAATGCCATCAACCTTGGGCAAAAAGGTCTCGGTAAAGAGAGCAATTCGCATGGGGAACCGGGGGCTAAGGGAAGAGGGAAAATTAAGTAGGGTCAGCACCCGGATAGAGCACTGACCCTGGAGGGAGCTAGCTACGCCGCCACTGCACCTTGGGCATAATCTGGCTGTGGTCAACGCGATCCTTGTACTTGACCGCGAAGTTCAGCAGGCTATCCAGCAGCGAGTCGGACAGCATGTGGGGTTGCAGACCCAGGTCTAGCAGGTTGGTGTTCTTGGCGTTGAAGTAGTGATCTTCGGCCTCCACGCGGGGGTTGTCGAGGTGGTTGATTTCCACATCGAGACCCAGGGTGGTTCCAGCTTTCTTCACCATCATGGCCAGGTCGCCGACGTTGAACATTTCGGTAAACTGGTTGAACACCCGGAACTTGCCAGGGTCGCCCGGATTGGCGATGGCAATTTCCACACAGCGTACCGTGTCGCGAATATCCAAGAACGCACGGGTTTGAGTACCGTTGCCATACACCGTCAGGGGATGTCCCACGGCGGCTTGGATACAGAAGCGGTTGAGGGCAGTCCCAAACACGCCGTCGTAGTCGAGGCGGTTGATCAGCAGTTCATCCATGCCCGTTTCTTCGGTGAGGACACCGTAGACCACGCCCTGGTTGAGGTCGGTGGCGCGGAGACCCCACACCTTACAAGCAAAGTGGATGTTGTGGGAGTCGTGAACCTTGCTGAGGTGGTAGAAGGAACCGGGCTGTTTGGGGTAGGGGAGGGTGTCTTTGCGGCCATTGTGCTCAATGGTGATGTAGCCCTCTTCAATGTCGATGTTGGGGGTGCCGTATTCGCCCATGGTGCCCAGCTTGACGAGGTGGCAGTCGGGGAAGTTATCCCGCAGGGCGTAGAGCAGGTTCAGGTTGCCAATCACGTTATTGGACTGGGTCAGCACGGCGTGTTCCCGGTCAATCATGGAGAACGGCGCGGAACGTTGTTCGCCGAAGTGAACCACCGCTTCCGGCTGGAATTCCAGCATGGACTTTTCTAGGAAGGGGTAGTCGTTGATGTCGCCGATATAGAGATCGATGTGCTTGCCGGTGAGTTCTTTCCAGCGCTTGAGGCGAGCCTGGATCGGGGCAATGGGGGTCAGGGTTTCGATTTGCAGTTGGGCATCCCAATGACGCCGCACCAGGTTATCGAGGATCCCGACTTCGTAGCCACGATTGGAAAGATAAAGAGCGGTTGCCCACCCGCAGTAACCGTCACCGCCAATTACAAGGACTTTCATATCAATGCTTCATTCTCGTTGCTGATACCAAGACAATCTATCAGGTTTGGCGACCCTGTAAACCATCGATCTTGAATTATCCGTAAAGCCAAATACGGTTCCGTGACGATTTATTCAGGCCGATTTACGGTCGCTTCATGGATAATCTCGCCCATTCGCCGTCATCCTTGCAAACGCAGCAAAATCAACTGGGTGGGGCGGTTGGCCTCAAAGTTGTTGTCGCTGACCAGGATGAGGCTCTGGCTCCCGTCGGGCAAGCGTGGCCCTAGGGTCATGCCCTCCAGATTATCTACGGGAACCGTTATGTCAGCGAAGTCTAGCACCAGGTGTTTACGGATGGGGGAAATGCCCTCAACCCCGCGCAGGCTGGCGATGGTGGAGGTATCGGTGGCTCCACCCGTGGCCAGTTGGTAGAGCCGCACGTTGAACCCCCGCAGCCCAAAGGCCCGCTCTAGGGCCAGGAAGTGACCGCCCTGATCGATCAACAGCAGTTCCGTCAGGCCGTTGACCACCGCCCCGGAGGGTTCTAAATCCAGGGGGTAGGCGTGCTCGGCAATCAGGGTGGACTGGTCTTCTCCTATTAAATAGTGTAGAAAGCGGCTGCGGAGGGGCTGGTAGGGGTCGGGGTCGTAGTCTTGCACGAGGGCCGATTCCGTGGCGGTGAACAGCCGAAAGGGTTCCGTTTGGCCAGCGGTGCCCGGTGAGGCGTTGATGGTCAACGACTCGAAACTGAGGTTGTTGCGGACGCCCTGGGTGGGGGGATTCGCGTCATCGGGCAGGAATCGATCTGGAATCCGAAACGAGGTGACAAGCCGCCCTGTTTCTCGGTCAAACTCGCCGAGGAAGGGCGGGATGCCCCGACCCACATCTCCTTCGCTGCTCATCAGTACCGTGTTGCGGGGGGAGAGGGCCAAGCCCTCTGGGTCGAGATAGCCCTGGGGGTAGGGGTTGCCCTCGCCATCGGTGAAGGGGGTGACGGACTGAATTGAAACGTCTTTAAATTGGGGCTGGCCGTCGTCGCCCAATCCGAAGCCCATCGTCAGACGGTAAAACCGAGGTGGCCCAAAGCGGCCCCGATCATCGGACAGGGCATAGAACTGATCCACAGAACGGTCGTAGGCCAGGGCTGAGATCCCCCCCACGGTGGTCTCCTGAAAATCCTGGGAGGGAAGATTATAGATATCCAGCACCTCCACCGCCAGGGGCAAAAACAGGCGTTCTTCCGCTTTGATCTGGGGGATGGCGCAACTGCCTAAGGCTAGGGTTAAGCCCACCAGTAGCACCCATACCCATACCCCACCCCGGTTCAACCATCTCAACCATCCCATTTGTTGTCGCCTCCTTAGTTTGCATCGCGGAAGTTTGCATCGTGGAAGTTTGCATCGTGGATCACCCCCGCCCGCCTTGACCAGCGTAGCCTTAGCCCACCCGCCCCACCCTACACCCTACGATCTCGCCCCCGTGCCAACGTGGCCATTCGTTGCCATTGTGTTCACTAATGTGTTCACTAAATTACCGTTTGGGGAACGAGCTGCGGAGTAGGATCGGGCCACCTGTTTCCCCAGAGATGCCCCTATGCCCGCCCTGACCCAGGATAAACTCACCAAGTCGCCGCTGTTTTTGCTGGCCCCCTTCTTCTTCTTGGGCACGGCCATGGTGGTGATGAAGCTGATTATCCCCCATACCACCCCGCTGTTTCTAGCCGCGTTTCGGCTGTTGCCCGCCGGAGCCATGATCCTCCTCCTGGCGGCGGTGCTGAAACTGCCTCAACCCAAAACCCTCCAGGGCTGGCTGTGGATTGCGCTGTTTTCCGTCATTGATGGGGCCATGTTCCAGGGCTTTTTGACCACGGGCCTAGTAAAAACTGGGGCAGGTCTGGGGGCGGTGCTCATCGACGCGCAGCCATTGGTGGTGGCGTTGCTCTCGCGGCTGTTGTTTGCGGAATTCATTGGCCTGTGGGGCTGGCTGGGGCTGGCGGTGGGCATTGCTGGAATCTGTCTCTGTGGCTTGCCTGGGCCATGGTTAGAGACCCTATTTCAGTCGCCCCTGGCGGTGTTCAACGCCGGAACTGGCGCTGCCTTTAGCCTAGATGGACTACTGGCCAGCGGCGAGTTTCTAATGTTAATGGCGGCCCTCTCCATGTCCTTGGGCACCATCATTGTGCGCTATGTCAAGCAGCATTCCGACCCCGTCGTAGCCACGGGCTGGCACATGATTTTGGGCGGTCTCCCCCTGCTACTGCTGTCGGCGTTGTGGGAAACAGGTCAAGTATCGGCCCTGCAACCCCTAGACTGGCTGGGACTGGGCTATGCGACCCTATTTGGCACTGCCGTGACCTACGGCATCTTTTTCTACCTAGCCGCCGTGGGTAACATGACCAGCGTCAGCGCCTTAATTTTCCTTACCCCCGTCTTTGCCCTGCTGTTTAGCAGCCTGTTTTTGGGAGAGCGGCTGAGTCAGTTTCAATGGATGGGCGTGGTGCTGACGCTAATTAGCGTGTATCTGGTCAACCAGCGAGAACAAATCGCCGCCTGGGTATCCCGCCTTGGCAAAGCCGCCGAAGCGATGGAATCCGCCCTAGAGGCCACCGTGGAAGAGGTGATTGAAGAGGTCGGAGAGAAGCTAGAAGAGGTCGTTGAGGACGTTTTGGACAACGTTATCGACGATCAGATGCCCCCCAGTCCCGCCCTAGCCGAACCCTCAGTCCTCAGCATCTCAGAGCCTCCGGTTTCCTGAGGCAAGCGCCTCGGCGGGGCATCCAGGCGTTACCGCGAGGCGTGGAACAGTTCGTTACGACATCAGATTAGACCTCGATAAGGTTAGACCGCCATGCGCTTTCCTACGGTTAAATCATCAGACGGTGATGACGCATCATAGTCAACAATCAGGGAAATAGATGAAAATCCCTTGCTGGCATAATCATTCATAAACTCTATAAAGGCATTCCACTCCGTTTTATCTCGAAGAATGATGCAACCACTGGAGCCAGGAATACTAGCATCGAAGTGAATGCCAAACCCTGCCCGCCAGATGCCATCGACAAGGATGCGACTTGGATGATTAATCGAGAAAAAAAACGTCCGTAGTTTCTGGATTAGAAATACGTCCATAGGGCTCAGTCAAGACTGAATAGTGGCTGATCCCTACTTTTTTGCACTCAGGTATGGCTCCGATTCCTCTCCAGCTTTGATGTTTCTTCTCCTGGTGGCCAGATAATCCTGAGGTTGCCATATAGGAGGCTATTAAAGTTTTGCCATTTATGATATGGAGTTTACCCATAAGCAAGCTGGTAGATGGCTTTAAATCCATATTAAATAGCAACCAATTCATAATTATTTTCTCAAATATTTTTTATGATGTATGGCTGATGTCTGACATCGACATCCAGCTTTAGCAGTTGTTGGCTATCAGTCAACAAAAGGTCAGGTGACTCTTCTGAGTTTATGACTCAAGCTGTATGCCGTTATACAGCTTGAGTTCTTGAAAGTTGCTGAAGGTCTTGTCATACCCAGGCATTAGGATAATTTACCACCATACAATCAACAGATCTGAGTTATTTTCTTTCAATCCAAACTTGTAGGCCTTCAAGTCTGCGAGATTCACCTCGGGTTCCACAAAATTCACCATTAGAACGAACTGGAGTATCGCCTATATTCTGCAAGTGGCAGATGTAGCGGATATTGTAATTTGTTGCGGCAGAGCCAGTTAACCGAATGGCAAAGCCTTCCAGCCTGCGAGACTGACCTCTTGTGCCAATAAATTGTCCCCCGTTAACCCAGGGCGTATCTCCTATATCTTGAAGATGTGCCATGTACTGAATTCCTAAGTTGGGTGTGCCATCAGCAATGGCTAAAGAGAAACCCTCTAAACGTCTCGATTCACCTCTTGTACCAGCAAAAGTGCTGCCTTGAAATGAAACATCTCCTATGTTCTGTAGATGAACTATACCTCGTAAACCAACAGCAGATTGGCGAACACCTCTAGCAGGTTGAGTAGATGGTGTCATAGGTCGCAAAGATGACCAACTAGCACTTTGAGCGATTATTCTATCTCCTAAAATCTTTTGAAGATAGGCATCTCGTGGAAGATCTTGATGGCTGACACGCACTTGCACTCTACCAGTTCGCGGAGGGAATAAGCTTGAACCTGGACAAGCTATTGCTTCATCCCATCGGCATTCTCGTGTTATTGGAGAGAAATCTGCATTTCTAGCTATATTCTGCGATTCTTGATCACAATTTCTCCTTCCCTGGCTGTTTGCATGACAACTGAGGATTTGTCCACTGCTTGAAAAGTCAATAGGCCAAGGAGAATTTTCCTGCCATCTATTGAAGAAATAGTCTACATTTGAAGGGACTGATTGACCTTGAACAATGGTTTGACGAAGAGCGCCAGCCGCTACAGGATCAATAACTGCAACAAATTGAATTCGTCGATTTATACGAGGTATAAGACTTAAGATAGAATCTCCTCCAAAGCTATGTCCAATCAGGATTAAAGGGCGATTTCTATCAAGTTGGTTGTTTATAAAATCGGCACCGCTTCTTAAAAATTGCGTATCTACACTTGACCAATCATATGCATTGCCTCCCCCGCTCAGACCGCCATCTCTAAAGTTGCTATATGGAACATATCGAATTTCTGCACCTAACTCATTCATCAATCTATCTCGAAGAGAGATCATACCCCAGGCACAGCAGTTGCCTTGACCATTCACAAAGACAACATAAGGACGAGGCGCTGATTGGGCTTGAACCTGATTTGTAGGTATTTGAATTATCCCTAGCGGATTGACAATCAGAAACAGACTTAGTAGGAATATACTAAAGTAGTGAAAAGTATTGCGAAATGTTTTCATAGACTTAAGACCTGATTATTCAAGTGATCATGCAATAAAGACAGAAATCTTCTGGGTTTTTGATTGCAATTATATACAGTTCTATTAGGATGGGCATTGCCCACTCTACGTCTAACAATTTCTCCACAATTGCTTAACTAAAAATACTCCCCAATAGGTAAACATCCCCAAGTGTCAGGATTGTCAAAAGGAAGTCCATACTCAGCAACACACTGCTGAAGAAACTCTACATCCCCAACAGAATATTGATTTAGAAGATCCGTCCAATAATAGTTTCTTATGGGCATGTTTAACCCATATAAATCATTTAGGTTCTCACACAAGCCTGCTGTTTCAGGGAGAACCTGCATACATGTGTAGTTCTCATTAATGTATTGTCTTAGACTTTGCTTAAGCTCCTCATATTCCTGGCTATATATACGTACTTGTCGTCCTAACCACCGATCAAAGGCTGCTCCGACAGCCCTTGCACCAGTTGTGGTTCGGATGACATCTTCAGGAGTAACTGTTGTAGGATCACATCCACCGCTTAAGCAATTATCAACCTCATTCCTAATCGAATCAAAGGTTTCCTCCCAAAAACCTGCCTGAGCTGGCGGTGCCAAGCTAACAAGAGAGAGTAAAGCGATACTTATAGGCACAATATTTCTAAACATATGTCTCCTAGCAGTGAGTAAATGATTGGCTAATTCAATGTTGAAGTGCATCACCTGCTCAAAGCCGCTTGTAGTCATGGATCGGTCACCAGATCCATGAGAGGATATAGAACCTGGTTCGGCTGGGGCATACCGTGTTCTCGACGGTGGCAATCGTCGAGAACGCTGGTAGCGGCTCTGAGATAGGTTGATGCACTTCTGATTAGAGTCTGCGGGCAGTATTTACCAGAAAAGTACTTAAAATCTCATGCACCACATTCAATTGCTTCGATCATGAAGCCTCCTTCACCTAATACCCAAAATCGTTCTAAATTTCCGTCACGCCATTGTTCAGTATATTTCCACAACCATTCACGTTGATCCCAATGCCGATCAATGGTTGAAAATTGAATTGCCCGCCTAAAGCCCATTCGACTGCAAAATCTGTTGGCAACCTCTTGGGTTGCTGCTCTGCCACAACTATCAGGATAACGATGAGAATTTATACAACGATCCAATCGAGCAGCAGGCTGTCCCGATGGAGATAATCTAGGTTGCAAAAAGGTCCGCGTTTGAGCATTAACTGGCTCTATCGACGCAATAGAAATAGTGACGATACTAGCTGTCAAGCTTAACATCGTACTTTTCAAGGCAAATGAATTCATAGCTGAAATAAACTCAGTGATTGTGTTATCTAACTCTTGCAGATTCACAGTGATAAGCCAAGCTGATATATCAGCGTATTAAGCTTTCAGTGAAAATGGGGTGATTAGTGTGGTGAATACTCTGTCCCTGATGCAATTAGCTTAAGGGCAACGACTGGAATTCGGCAATCGATAAAAGGTCAGGAAAAGGTCAGAAAAAGGTCAGAAAAAGGTCAGATCGGACTTTAAAGGCTGGATGGCTCTTCCGGATCTGTGTCTGAAACTGTATCGGATAATACGGCTAGCTTTTCCTGAATTCGCTGAAAGCCTTGCCATATTTAGATATGGGCTGGGCCTGGGTTTTCGGGCACCGATGCCGTCCACACCCACATGACCAACTCGCGCCTCACCGACCCTGAGGTACTGGAATGGCGGTTTCCGGTGCGGCTAAGGCAGTTCGCCATTCGACCCCACAGCGGCGGCGCAGGGCAATATCCCGGCGGCAACGGCATGATTCGGCACCTTGAGTTTCAGGAACCGATGACGGCGGCGATTCTCTCCAACCGGCGCACCATCCCGCCCTTCGGCCTCGCCGGGGGCGAACCGGGGCAGGTGGGGGAAAATACCGTGATTCGCGCCGATGGGTCGGTGGAAGTTTTACCCGGACAGGCCACAGTCGCCATGGAACCGGGGGATCAACTGCGTATTGCCACACCGGGCGGCGGCGGCTTTGGGCCTAGTTCCGTTCGGCCCTAGGCCCTCCGCACGACATGGCATCTTGTCGGTACGATAGACGGCTAGGTCAGTGTCAAGACCAAGCTGGAGGTGGCCTCGTGGCGTTGCTGTTTGGCCATTAACTCTGCTCCTTGTTCGCCAACAGGCCCAAGTCCAGGCGAATCATCTCCTCCGGCTCGGGTCGATCTAAGATCGGGGCGGCCATGGGGGCGGCTGTGGTCATGATCTTGGTACGACTTTGGGACTTCCAGAAGCTATAGCCCAGGAGGGGGAAGGTGGCCACCCGGCGAGCCAGCGCCCAGAAAAATAGATAACTGGCCAGGAGTCTCTGGAGGGAATGGAAGCGAGATTCTCGCAGCGCCTCAATCAGATCGCTGGTCAGTTGGGGAGTGGTGGCGACGCGACTAGCGCTAGGCAAGAGGCTCGGCAGCACCCAGGCGGCGGTAAAGCCCTGACGGGTAATCGCGGGGTTGGATCCTAGGGCGACTACCTCTGGCCCCACGCCCAGGTTGCGAATCCCGTTAGCCTGCCGCCCAGAGAGAATGACCGCATTTTCCGCACTACGTTGTTGTTCGCCCCACCGCCCGTCGGGAACTCCCAGGAAGACCAAGGTGCCCCGCGCCACACGGTGGGCAAACCGATGGACGAAATCATCCTGGGCATTAGCCCCATGGATCTCCAGGGTGGCAATCCCGTAACTGAGGGAAAAGAGTTTACTGATGTAGTTTTCCAGGATTTGACTGACCCAGGGGGTTTCGCCCAGAACGAGGGTTCGCCGACCGGTACGGGCTAGCAGGGGACGCCGTTGCCACCAGCGTAGGCCCAGGGTCCATAGCCAGGGGCCCAAGATGTAGATACCGATGTCGCCGATCTGCGCCCCAAGCCCCAGAGCCATCGCCCATGGGGTATCTGGAGCCAGGTTAAACACGCCTAACATGCCTCTGAAGAGGGTGTGCGCCAAGGGGATGGTGTAGCCGAAAACCAACGCCCATCCCACCGTAATGGTCACATAGAGGGCGTGGATGCCCCAGACGAGGGGCGTTTCGATAATATGCAGACCCCACCGTTGGCCCGCCTGAACAAGCTGGCGATGGATCTGGGACGATTGCCCCTCTGGGGTTGGGTGATCCCCGAAAATCGCCGCCGCACTCTCCCGCAAGAACTGATTATCAACGTCATCCAGCAGGGCGAGGCCATCGGGACAGAGGGTTAGACCGAGGGGGTGCTGGTGAGGAAAGTGAAGCTGAAGTTGGCGAGTGAGATACAACAACAATTCAGTGAGGGTTTGGTGGGTGGCCACCACCGTCGCCGTTGCTGGTTCCGCCACTCGTCGCTCGCTGCCATTGGTAAAGAGCCGACGACTGAAGGGTTCCCCGGCCAAGGTGGGGGCTAGGAGGGCCGAACCTAAAAAGCTGGTGGGTTCACCCGTGAGTAAAAAGAACTCCCGGATGACATTTTGACGCACCAAGAGATCGCAGACCTGAAGTACCTGTCGGGTGGGAAAGGTTTGGCCAGACTGGGTGATGGCAAAGACGAGGGACTGTTTCGCCAACCCCAGGCTGGAAAACTCGTACTGCAACCGTTGCAACACCAGGTTAGACGACAGAACCTGCACCGACAGCAGGGGAAACAGCCGCTTCAAATCCCTAGCAAACTGTTCGCCGACCCAGAGGCTATTTTCAACGCCGGTAATGAGCAAATCCACATGGCTCGACTTGGCCAAGGCGGGATCTAACCCAAGCCCGATGAGCTGTTCCTGTTTTTCCTCAAGATATCGGGCCTTAGCGATCAAGAAATTGGCGAGATACTCTGCACTTTGACGATTGCCCGAGGCCGGGTTCATCCAGGTATTTTTGATCTGCCGAAAGAGGTGGGGAATATCCTGCAAATCCTGGGCCACGGGATCTAAGGCAGACCCGGAGACCAAGCCATGAGCCGACGTCTCGGGATAGGGGATCCGCCGTTGAAAGAGTTCCGTATCCCTGAGTTCTCGGTTTTCGGTCATGGAATAAACCGTGACCGCCGTTGCGGTGAGCACCGCGACCTCCCCGGTATTTTGATTCAGATCCAGTCGATAGGCTCCGGCCCGCTGATGGAGTACCCGATCAACGGCGGCGGGTTCCGAGGCGTATACGGTATAGCTCTGGTTGGGGTCAAACCCGAGGCTGATGGGCTGCCCCAAACTGCTGAGCACCACCCGGTCGGGATGCAGGGTAGACAGCACCGCTAGGCCAAAACTGCCCTGGGCGCGGCCCATGAAAAGACGGGTGGCCCGATACAGGTCATTCCTCAGGAAAACCTCCAGGGTCATGCGAATGAACGCCATCACCTGATCGGGGGGGTATCCCTCCAGGCGGTCATCTGGCCCAAGGGAATCGTGGATCCTCTGTTCTAACCATTGCTGACCCACGACATGGGGGAATTGTTGATCGGGGGGTAGGGTTTTGCCATGGAGCACAAAAGCCGCTTCAAACTGTTCGGCCCAGCGTTGCAGTTGATCGGGGCTGGGGGCAGAACACGGGGCCATTTTTGAGGGGGCCTTGCCCCCAAAGGCTTCATGGATGTCCCTCGCCAGGGTCATCTGATAGGCCAGACGGACGGAGGGCATCCACCGGCCCTGGGTTACGAGGAGATCTAACATCGCGGCAATTTTGGGCGAATCCCCGATGGTTTGATTGGGCACGTGGAGAACCCGCTCTAACCAAAGCCCTAGGCTGACGTAATCCACCATCTCCCCAAACAACAACCAGCCATCAAAATCTCCATTGTGGGTGATGCGATGGTTAATCAGCCGGGGCCAGGATTGCCAGTATCCCCGATCACAGCACCACACCTGTTCGATTCGAGCCGGACTCCATTCATGCCAGTGGGTTTCCAGAATCGAGGGAGGGCCACTGGTGCCAAAACGATAGTGCCATGCTCCAACGAGGGTTTTGGGCATGGGGCGAAGCCCCGATTTCCGCGCCCGCCGCCGGACTCGGTCAAAGGTGGTGGCCAGGGCGTTGGTTAAGTTCCCGCGCTTCGCCTTCACCAACTTATGGCCCACAAAGCAGGTATACCCTAGCTGATCGCGGGCAAAGACCAACCCGCCACCCGCCTGCTCCCCTCGCACCTCGGTTTCCCGGCCCATGGTGGCAAACAAGTGCTGCCCCCGGCTTGAGATCAAATCGTGGGCGAGGGCGGGTTCCCCCTGACTGACAAAGCCAAAATTGCCGCAGTATAGGCGATCGCCCTGCCCCCAGAGCAGGGCCAGCCAGTCCGACCGACTGGCCACGAGGAGAACCCCATTGGTCAGGGCCACGAGATCCGCCGCTAGGGTCAGGCCAGCCCTGGGCTCAAGCCCGAACCAATCCCCTGGGAGAGCCTGGAACCCGCCGCCAAAGTGTAGCCCTAGCCCCAGCCCCATCAGGTTAAACAACAGCCCACTCCCCGCCTTGACCCGCACCTTCCAAGGGGTGCCATCGCCCACCCCTAACCAAGGTGTTTGGGGGGTATCGGCCCCCATGCCAAGCGACATCGGCCCCAGGGCGGTCAGCACCTGGCGCAGAGGTCGATGTTCCAGAATATTGCTCCCCCTGAGAACCGATCCCTGGCCATCCACCCAAGCCCGCCCCATCGTGTGGCCCAACCCATGGATGACCATGGCCCCTTGCCAACTCCAGCGCAGCAAAAGGCTGATGACCATCACCCACCCCAAGCCCCCCAAGGCAGAACTCGGGGCAGGATGGATGACCATAATCCCCAGGAGAAGGGCCAGCATTTCTGGCATCACCCGTTGGCCAGTGGGACGGCGAAGCCAACACCAAACCAACGCCCAGGCTGGGACACCAGGGGATGGGTCTGCTACGGATGTTTTTAAATCGGGTGGGCAAATCGCCTTACAAGGATCCGTTGGATCGTTTAAGGCGTATCTCCTAAGGATAGGCAAGGGCGTGGGAGGAGTATAGGCTGCCATAGATTTCCGTGCGGTAGTGAACGACGAAAAACACCATGCCCCATCCGCACCTGAGTACCTTTCCCAGGTTGGTTAATCGCCAGAGAATGACGGGGCAATGGTGTTGTGAAGGAACGTTTTAAAGGATCGGTTTGGGGGCTACCATCGTGCTACCCATCCGATAAGAACTAAAGGCATTTTGAAGATAGCTCAGCCTAGTCGTTAGAAAGTTGACAGGCTCTTGTCCTGCTGTACCACCCATGATGGATGTAAGTGCTAATCACCCGGGGCATGGGCAAATCGATAGGGTAGAAAAACCTAACGGCACCCCCTCGATAAGAGCCGATCACTTCACTTTGAGACAAGGCTAGTATCGGTGGATGATAGTCGTACTTCACGCCGCGATAACACAGTTGCATCGATAGACACTCCGATTGTTGTTGATATTGATGACGTAAACAAAAAACTTGATACCCCTAAGAGGCTACTCACAAAGACCTTTCAGCCTTATTCATGCTGAGCAGAAATCGATGATAAAATCAGGATCTCTTCGTCGGCAGGTGCCTTAGCCTTATGGGAATAAGCTTAAGCGGAATATCGATCTTTTAGGGATCAGTAAAAGGTCAGGAAAAGGTCAGATCGAGGCAAGAAAGGTGACCTATCAATGCCGAACAGAACTCGATGATAAAATCAGGATCTCTTCGTCGGCAGGTGCCTTATACCAATACTTTATGAGGATAAGCATAACTCCAGCGCCTGAAAGCCTTGAGGGTAAAGGATTCCAGCTTGCTTATTGCTGCTCGTCTTCACAATGGATTGGTATTAGCCTTAGGGGATCAAGCTTAAGCGGAATATCGATCTTGGTAGGGTTCCGGGAAAGGTCAGGAAAAGGTCAGATTGGGGTAAGAAACGTGAGGTGTCGCGGTTATGGTTTAGGCAAACCCACCCTCTAGTAGGAAAATAATTAGGATTGCACCGTTAGAACGGTGAATACCGTGTTCTTCACCGTCTCAACCTGTCTAGGGGCATTGGCAAAGCCTCTAGCGTTGCAGTTCGCTAGGCCCTTAACCTGAAACGTTGCCCTATGACCGTTGACGAAGCCATTGCCCTAGTCGAGCAGGTGATTGACCAAGGCCATCTCACCAAAGTTCAAGAATTAGTCTTCCGCAAATCCTGGGACGGGGAATCCTACACCAAGATGGCCAGAGAATTGGGCTACGATCCGGGCTACGTCAAGGATACGGGCTCGAAACTGTGGCAAACCCTGTCGGAGGTGTATGGGGTCAAGGTGACCAAGCTCAACCTTCAGGGGGTGATCAAACGGGCGGCGAGCCAAGCGCAGGGGCCAAACCGCATCCCCTCAGCCGTTTCCCCTCGGCGGGTGGATTGGGGCGATGCCATTGATGTGTCGATTTTCTATGGTCGGGCGGAGGAGTTGGCGACGCTGCGGCGGTGGATGGTGGAGGATCCGACGGAGGATGGGGCCAGCCCGCGCTGCCGTTTGGTGACGCTGTTGGCCATGGGCGGCATGGGCAAAACGTCTCTTTCCGTCAAGATTGCCGAGCAGGTGCAGGATGACTTTGAGGCGGTGATCTGGCGATCCTTGCGTGATGCCCCTCCCCTGAGTGACCTATTGACGACGCTGATTCGCTTTTTGGCTCCGGTGGATCAGGGTGAGCGCTCCTTGCCCGAAGCCATTGGCGGCAAAATTTCGGTGTTGATTGAGTACCTACGGGCGACCCGTGCCCTAGTGGTGCTCGACAATTTTGAGGCGGTGCTGCAAGGGGCCAAGCGGGCGGGCACCTACCGCAGCGGCTACGAAGACTACGGTGAATTGCTCAAGCGCCTGGGCGAAATGGCCCACCCAAGCTGTGTGCTGATCACCACCCGCGAAAAACCCCAGGAAATCGCCGCCCAGGAAGGGGATTGGTTGCCTGTGCGTACCCTAGATCTCCTGGGGGTGGATGCGGACACAGGTCGTCAGATTGTGGTGGCCAAGGGCCTTGCGGCGAATACGCCAGACCTAGACGACCTGGTGGCCCACTACCGAGGCAATCCCCTAGCGCTCAAAATTGCGGCGACTTCGATTAGCGATGTGTTTGCGGGCAGCATTACCCGATTTCTGGCCCAGGGCAGCAGCGCCTTCAGCGGCGTGGGGACGTTGCTCCAGCGGCAATGGGATCGGCTGTCGCCTACGGAACGGCAGATTATGTACTGGCTGGCCATCAACCGCGAACCCGTCACCTGCGCCCAACTGCTGGCGGATATTCTGCCGACGGTGCCTCAGCGCACGGTGCTGGATGTGCTGGAATCGTTGCGCTGGCGGGGGCTGCTGGAATGCACGGCGGCGGGCTTTACCCTCCAGCCCGTGGTGATGGAATTTCTGACGGAACGGCTGATCGACCAGGTGAGCGAGGAAATTGTGGCCGAAGCTCCGGTGCTGCTGAGCAGCCACGCCCTGATCAAAGCCCAGGTGAAGGACTACATTCGCGAGAGCCAAATTCGGCTGATTTTGCAGCCCGTGGTGGATCGCCTGCTGCTGCACCTAGGCTCTAGCAAGCAGGTGGAACACAAGCTGGATCGCCTTTTGGCCAAGCTCAAAACCCTGCCCACAGCGGCCACGGGCTATGGCGGCGGCACCCTGCTCAATCTCTATCGCCAGCTCGAAACCGACCTGACGGGCTACGACTTTTCGGGGCTGAGCATTCGTCAGGCTTACCTACAAGACGTGAACCTGCACCGGGTCAACTTTGCCGGGGCCACCTTTGACCAATGCACCTTTGCGGCCACCTTTGGCGGCGTGACCTCGGTGGCCTTTAGCCCCCTGGGCGGCGATGCTGCCACAGGGAACGGGCAAACCCTCGCCACCAGCGACACGGCGGGCGGCATTCAGCTCTGGCGGATGGCGGATGGCCAACAGTTGAAGCTGTTTAAGGGGCACAATAGCTGGGTGTGGCAGGTGGCCTTTAGTCCGGTGCATCCCATTCTGGCCAGCGGCGGCCAAGATCATCAGGTGCGGCTGTGGGATCTCAATTCCGGCGAATGTCTGCGCGTGTTGACCGAGCATCGGGGCATTGTCACCGCCGTGGCCTTTAGCCCCGACGGCACCCTGCTGGCCAGCGCCAGCGGCGACCAAACCGTGCGGGTGTGGGACGTGGCCACAGGCGACTGTCGCCAGGTTTTATCGGGCCACGCCGCCTGCGTCTGGAGTGTGGTGTTTCAGCACGACGGCCAAACCCTGTTTAGCGCCGGGGAAGACAGCGCCGTGCGAGCCTGGGATGTGGCCACGGGCACCTGTCGCTCGGTGTGGCAAGAGCACCAGGGCTGGATTCGCGCCATTGCCCTTAGCCCCAACGGCGAAACCCTAGCCAGTGCCAGCTTCGACCACACCATCAAGCTCTGGGATGTGGGCACGGGTGCTTGCCTCGATACCCTCACCGGGCACCACAAAACCGTCACCTCCGTGGCCTTTAGCGCCGATGGCCAATGCTTAGCCAGCGCCAGCTACGACCAAACCATCAAACTCTGGGACATGATCACGGGCGACTGCTGGCAAACCCTGCACAAGCACACCAACCTCGTGTGGGCGGTGGCCTTTCATCCCCAGGAACGCATCCTGGCCAGCGGTGGCGAAGACTACACCGCCCGCCTCTGGGAACTCGAAACCGGATACTGCACCAAAACCCTGCAAGGCTACAGCAACACCATTTACGGGATGGCCCTGCATTCCTCCCAACGGCTCCTCGCCACCGCCCACGAAGACCAGACCATCAAACTCTTTGACTTCCCTGGCGCAGCTGTTCATACCAAGGAATCCCCGACCGATCAAGGAACCCCCTTTCGAGTGCTGCGGGGCCACACAGGCCGAGTACTCTCGGTGGACTTCAGCCCCTCCGGACATCACCTCGCCAGTGCGGGCACCGACCGCACCATCAAACTCTGGGACGCCGATACCGGACACCTGCGGCAAACCCTCCAGGGCCACCAAAGCTGGGTGTGGGCGATTGCCTTCCATCCCCAGGGGCACCTGTTGGCCAGCGCCAGTTACGACCACACCGTCAAACTCTGGGACTTGGCCACGGGGGAATGCCTGCAAACCCTTCTGGGCCACGATAGCTCGGTGTTAACCGTAGCCTTTAGCCCCGATGGTCAATGGTTAGCCAGCGGCGGCTACAACCAAAGCATCCAACTCTGGGAGGTGACCACGGGTAAAGCAGATCACACCTGGCAGGCCCACGGCAACCGCGTTTGGGCCGTCGCCTTCAGCCCCGACGCTCGCTGGCTAGTCACAGGCGGCGACGATGGCACCCTTCAGATTTGGAATCTGGCCACCGGGGAGACCGAGCAAACCCTCGCCAACCATACGGCTCCCGTGCTCTCCTTGGCCTTTAGCCCCGATGGCCGCACCCTCTACAGCGGCGGGGCCGACAAGCTGATCAACGTTTGGGACATGGAGGCAGGCCGTTGCACCGCCACCTGGACAGGCCACCAAAGCTGGGTGTGGTCGTTACAGTACGATCCAGCGTCTTCCGTCTTGGTTAGCGCAGGGCAAGATGAAACCATTCGCCATTGGTCTACCGCAACCGGAGCCTGCCTGAAAATTCAGCAGTGTGATCGCCCCTACGAAGGAATGCGGTTTGATGGAGCCTTCGGGCTGACCGATGCCCAACGATCCACCCTCAACGCCTTGGGGGCCAAGGATCGCCGCAAACAGCCGTAGGGATTATCTTTTATTGGGATAGCGATAGCCGAATCACCAGCCCCACCAGGGCAATGGCCGCACTAATCGATAGCGCCGCCGAAATACCCCCCACCCACTTGATCACATCCCAAGTCCGGTCTTCCCACTTGCGGCCACGGTCTTGCTCTGACCTCATCTCATTTTGCTCACGCCGCATCTGGCTTTGCTCTTCCCGCATCTGGCCTAGGTCATGGGCTAGCTTCGCTAGGGTGGCTTCTATCCGGTCAAGGCGGTCGTTACTGATGGTCATGATCAGTGGGGATGGCGACCCCTCCATTATCGGCCATGACCACGAGTTAGGGGGCTCTAGGAGAAAGGACGGTAGACGGTTTGGGGTAGCCCCAGGACTTTCACCAGCGTATTTGTTCCCTCGTTCCCAGCCTCCGGCTAGGAACGAGCAAGGAGGCTCTGCCTCCGATTCATCGAGGCTGGAGCCTCGGAAAGGGCACCTAGACTCAGCCTGGGTGCAAGGGGGAGACAGCGACTATACCTCGGTGGTTATGGAGCATTAAATCCCCGAGTTTTTACGGTGGGGGAAGCCACACTACGAGCTGACTGCCTGACACATCTTTATGCCGCCTCCCAGGGGGGCAATTGACATCGTATGGACTGGATCCTAGAGAACCAGATGCGGTCATAGTACTGGTCTTCGGCGTTTTTAGAGGCAAAGCAGGGTTCAGGGTCAACGGTGAGCAGGGGGATGGGTTGGAGCAACGGACGCCCTTTGTTGACGGCACCCTTGAGCCAGCGGAGG